>JALEHB010000141.1 GCA_022763285.1 Pseudomonadales bacterium
CTTTCCCCCTGCTGGCCCTGGTTGCCCACACCAGTCCGCTGAGCGCACAGGAAGTGACTTTCCACAAGGATATCGAACCCATTCTGCAGCGTAGCTGCCAGACCTGCCACCGCGATGGCGGCGGCGCTCCCATGCCTTTGATTACCTACGATGAAGTTGCGCCTTTCGCCGGCCTGATCGAGTACAAGACCGGCTTGCGTGACCAGGCTGGCGCCATGCCTCCATGGTATGTGGAAAAAGACATCGGCATTCAGCAGTTCAAGGGCGATCCGTCCCTGAGTGATGAAGAAATCGCCGCCATCTCCACCTGGGCCCGTTCCGGCACCCCCAAGGGTGACCCGGCCGATGCTCCCGAGCCTCTGGTTTTCGATGACTCTGTCAAATGGAAGCTGGGTGAGCCTGACCTGATCGTCTCGACCCCTGAATTCTTCATGGAAGGTGGTCGTCCCGACTGGTGGGGTGATCTGGGCAGCGTTGAAACCGGCCTGACCGAAGACCGCTATGTGAAGTCCGTGGAAATCGTTGAAGTCAACGATGTTCCCGAAGAGGGCACCGGTCGTGAAACTGTGGGTGGCCGTTACATCTTCCACCATATGATCTGGCGTACCGAAGTGCTGGACGAAGAAGGCCGTCCTATTCCCGGCGAAGCCGTCTCCTGGCCGGTACATGAAGTGGCCCGTAATGGCGACATCTTCGACCCCGAAGCCGGTCCGCTGTTGAAAGCCAACACCGCTTTCTTCACCGACTCTGTGCACATGCACTCCAACGGCCGTGACACCACCGGGCACCTGGAAATCGGTTTCCGTTTCCATGACCGTGATTACGAGCCCAAGTACAAGTCCGGCATCAGCATCTTGGGTAACGGTTCTGACCTGAGTGTGGAAGGCGATGCCGCCAACCAGACTGTCCACGCCTATCAGGTTCTGCAGGAGCACACCAAGGTCATTACCTTCGAGCCGCACCTGCACGCACCGGGCGAGCGCATGTGTCTGGAAGCCATCTGGGGCTACTCCCGCGAAACCCTGAGCTGTGTCGGTTACGACCACAACTGGGTACGTGGCTATCCCTACGAGGCTGACTACACGCCGCTGCTGCCCAAGGGCACCATCCTGCACATCACCGGTTACTTCAACAACACCGAGTCCAACCCCAATGTGCCTGATCCGCGCAACTGGCAGGGTTCCGGTAACCGCTCAGTGACCAATATGTTCATCGACCTGGGCATCCGCGTCACCATGACCGATGAGCAGTTCTACGAAGAGATGGAAAAGCGTCGCGAAAACCTGAATCTTGGTCCTAACGACCACGTGATTGGTTGCCCGCTGTGTCTGACTCCGCTGGTATGGCCGCTGGAGGCTGACGCGGAAGACGATCTGCAAGACGACGTCGCTGCCAACTAAACAAGGGACTGTCTCTGACTTATCAAATGGCGAGGTTCAGCAATGAACCTCGCCATTTTACCGAATGAACCAATTCTTATTAGGGAGATCTTCCTTCAATTGAGGAAGCGCACTATGAACGCTATTAAATTCAAATCAGTATTGCTGGCCCTGGCCGGCAGCCTGGCCCTGGCTACAACCGTGGCCACAGCCCAGGTTGAGTATGAGCATGCCCAGAACACTTACCGCAGCGGGCAGCACACCGAAGTGGCCTATGAAGGCTGGCGCATCAATGATGCCGGTGAAACCGTGTTTACCTTTGGCTACTTCAACCACAACTGGGAAGAAGAGCTGGACATCCCCATCGGTGAGAATAACTTCTTCTCGCCCGGTGAAGCGGACCGTGGTCAGCCGACCCATTTTCTGCCCCGCCGTAACCGTTTTACCTTCGACGTAGTAATCTCGCCGGATTTCGGTGAAGACGACGAACTGGTCTGGGAAGTCACTTCCCCCAACGGTGTCACCCGTCGTGCCTATGGCACCCTGCGTGAAGACTACAAACTGGACAACGTGGTAATCATGTCTGAAACCGGCGCCCTGGGTGCTGGCTCTTCCGATGAAAAGACCCGCGCCAATATCCCGCCCACGGTGGAACTGATTGGTGACGGCATCCGCACTGTCAGCGTCGGCGAGCCCCTGGAAATCCAGACTCGCGTGACCGACGATGGTGTGCCCGAGCCTTACAACCCCTTGGGTTTTCTGCGCGCCGTTGGTGGTGCTGCGGCGGCTTTTGCCGATGAGGAAATGATTCGTCAGCGCATGATGATGACTCCGCCGCCACGACCTACTGTGACCAAGAAAAACGGTCTGTTCCTGTCCTGGAACGTCTATCGTGCTCCGGAAGAAACCGACGCGCCGGTTCAGGAAATCGTGGAATTCTATCCGCCCCAGTCCAAGCCCTGGGAAGACACCCGTCCTTCGGCCAACTCCCCCTGGAGCTTTTTGTGGGTACCGCCGGAAATTCCCGAAGATGGTGTGATCAACACCACCGTAACTTTCGATGAGCCGGGCACCTATATCCTCTGGGGCCGCGCCGATGATGGTGGTTTGTATACCGATCAATACCTGACTGTTAACGTGACTCCCTAAGCGTCACTCGATCAGGATTGATTAATGAAAAAACCAGGGGGAGAATTCCTTTCCCTGGTTTTTTTTCATCTGCACTTTTTAATGTGGTGCGCTTTAATGAGATGCGATTGAATGAAATCGCGATGCAATTAAACCTGATTTAATGAAACCTGAAACCCGAATGACAATGATGATGACAACGAAAACAAGAATATTCCTGGCGGCGGGATTACTGACACTTGGCGCCTGTGACAGTGGCGGCAATGCCGGCAACGGTGAAGGAAGCGCCGAGCCAGCCCCGGTGCAAGAAGTGATGCTGGAGCTGGAAGGCAGCAACTGGCAACTGGCCAATATGATTGTGCAGGGTGGCTTTACCTTCACGCCCGACGACCCCGGTGAGTATCGCCTCAATTTTCGCAGCGAGAACCGTCTCACCGGCCAGTCCGACTGCAATAACATTACCGGCAACTGGTTCCAGGAAAACGATACCCTGAGCTTTGAGCCACTGGCCATAACCCGCTATCTCTGCCCACCGGGTTCACTGCATAACTACCACGCCCTCTATCTCCGTGATGTGCAGACGGCCTCCCTCAGGGATGGCAATCTGATTCTGAACACCAGCATCGACGAGGTGGAGCTGGAATATCAGCGCCGGGAGTAGTGCCCCAACCCGGCCAGCGCTGCGACAGGACAGCTGATACAAGATAGCCATGAGAACCCGTTACCGGCTTATACCTGCTTTTCTGGGCCTGATTTGTTGGCCGCTGGCGTCATCGGCCCAGCAGGCCGATGATCCCGCCTGGTACGCATTTCAGCACGCGCTGGGCCAGCCTCACCTGATCGCTGCCAATGCTGAACATGCACAGGCAGCGGCAGTGACCCGGCCTCTGCCTGCTGTCAGCCAATGGACGATACATGCGGATAAATTCCGGCTTGGCTGGCGCCTTTTCCACGAAACCCGTCTGGCCACCGGCAATGGTATTGCCTGTGTGACCTGTCATGCCGGCACCCTCAGTGGCGCTGACCGGCGCCGGGTATCCATCGGCGTTGGCGGTGCCGAAGGCAAACTCAATGCCTTGTCGGTATTCAATGCTGCCTTCAACTTCCGGCAGTTCTGGGATGGCCGGGCCGTGACTCTGGAAGATCAGGCCTTGCTTCCCATCGAGACTGACTTCGAAATGGCCAATAGCCTGGCGGCGGTACTGGCGTTTCTGCAGAACGAGCCGGACTACAAGGCTCAATTCGAGACGGTTTATACCGATGGCGTGAGCATCGCCAATATGGCCGACGCCATGGCGCATTTTCAGCGCAGCACCTTCATTCGCCTCGATACTCCCTTTCAGCGCTACCTCAATTCAGAACAGTCGGCACTGAGTGAGCAAGAGCAGCGTGGCTGGCGACGTTTTCAGGAACTTGGCTGCAGCATCTGCCACAACGGCATTAATCTTGGCGGTAACTCCTATCAGAAGCTGGGAAGTCTGCGCGAATATTACGCAAGCTATGCAGACGAGCGCTCAGCAGACGAGAGCCCCGAAGGCGAGCTGGCCGATGTGGATGATGCGGGTATATTCCTGCGCAGCCAGCGACCGCAACATCGCTACGCATTCCGGGTGCCCGGCCTCCATGGTGTGGCCACCACACCCCCATATCTGCACGATGGCAGCATCACGGCACTGGAAGAGGTGGTCAGCCTGATGGGGGAGTATCAGCTGGGTCGCACTCTGGTGGAGAACGACGTCGCGGATATTGTCGCCTTTCTCAGATCCCTGGGTGGCCATTTCAACAGCAGCCGCAGCGGTTTGCCCGCCACTGTTGTTGGGCTGGAGGCAGGGCAGGGCCCTTGGCAATTGCACAACGGCGGGAACCCGTCAGGCAATGCCCACGCTGAGAGCTATACCCGGGTGCTGCAACAACTGCCCCAGGCCTTCGAGCAATTGCTACTGGCCATGCAAGCACTGGAATCCGGCGAGATAGCCCATTTCGACTTCCTGCAATTTCAGCACCTGGAACTGATTCGTTACTCCCGGGCCTTGCTGCATCCCCCGGCCTCGCTGCCAGAGACGGAGCGAGCACAATTGCTGGCCGAAGCCCGGGCCCTGCATCAGGCAGTCATCAATCTGGAATGGCCAATTGCCGACTTCCTGATGGCACACAGCCGCCTGCAGGCGCTGACAGCGCTGAGCCAGGCCGGGCAATCCGGTCAGTTGTTACTTGCCCGCAGCGAGCTGCCAGCGTTATTGGCGGATGCCCGGCAGGCAAGAGCCGCGGCGAGGGCAGTGATTGCGGCTTTCGACGCCAGCTCGCGCCCGGATTCCATGACCAGGATACTGGCAGCGGGGCAGTAGCTGCCGTCA
>JALEHB010000142.1 GCA_022763285.1 Pseudomonadales bacterium
CCCAATACCTGGATGGAAGAATTCACTGCCGTGGATCATTTTCTCGACGGGCCAGACAGCGATGCCACCCTGGCTGCCATTGGCAGGCACTTGCCGGGATTTACCCGACTACACGCCGAAGACCTGCCTTTCATGATTCGCGAGCATCGGCGCAAATACGAGTACATCATCAGCCAGGTCTCGGTCTGGCGAAAGGACTAGACACCCGCGCGGCCCCGGTTTGCATTGACACAGAGTCTTTAAACTGCGGGCCAGCCAGCCTATACTGACTGCAAGAGGCAGGTTGCTTACCCGCAAACCGCGCCTCCCCGAAACCCCGTTTCCCAACCGGAAGCGGGAGGTGGCCGCCGACACAATCGGCGCACACAAGTGATAACGGGAGTCTCCCATGTTCGACTCGCTCGCTTCTGCTCGTCTGCAGGATTTGCATTTATTCAATGATCAGGCCAGCGGCCTGAATGCCATCATTGCCATTCACAACACGACTCTGGGACCGGCCCTCGGTGGCTGTCGCTGTCTTCCCTATAGCTCATCCGATGCTGCCATAAGCGATGCCATGGCCTTGGCCCGTGGCATGAGTTACAAGGCAGCCCTGGCCGGTTTACCCCAGGGTGGTGGTAAAGCGGTCATTATGCTGCCCCCTGGTCAGGTGGACAGGGGCGCCCTGTTCCAAGCCTTTGGTGATTGCGTGGAGCAATTGGGTGGCCGCTATATCACTGCTGTGGACAGTGGCACCGAACTCAAGGACCTTGATGAAGTGGCCAGCCGCACCAGCCATGTGGTCGGTACCGGTCAGGATGGATTCGATCCCTCGCCAATGACGGCGAGAGGTGTGTTGGCGGCGATCCGAAGTGCCGCCAATCATTGTCTGGATCGAGACAATCTGGAGGGCCTGCATGTGGCCATTCAGGGTCTGGGTCATGTGGGCAGTAATCTGGCGGCCATGCTGGCCGAAGCCGGTGCCCGCCTTACAGTCACGGATACTGATCCGAAGCGCTGCGCTGACATCGCCCGTCAGTTCGACGCCACCGTGGTGGACAGCAAGGCGATTTACCAGACCGACTGCGACGTTTTTTCCCCCTGCGCCCTGGGGCAGGTTCTGGACCCTGACACTATCGAAGCCCTGCAATGCTCGGTGGTGGCCGGTGCGGCCAATAATCAACTGGCGGACGACAGTTGCGGCGAGCGCCTGCGCCAGCGAGATATTTTCTATGCCCCCGATTATCTGGTGAATGCCGGTGGCCTGATCCGCCTGGTTCTCAGTCGCGCCGGTCAGATTGATCAGGTTGAGGCCCGCGTCGATGCAATCGCCGATGTCTTGGCTGAAATCATTTGCCTGTCCCGGCAGGACCAGTTACCCAGCAATGAAGTGGCCGATCGCATGGCTGAGGAGCGCATCTATGGCTGAGCAAGGCACTACCAACAGGCAGTTCTCCATTGAATACCGGCAGTATCTGGATGTCCAGGGCAAGCCCTTGGGCCCCTTGCCACCGGACAGCAGTGAGTCTGACCTGCTCCTCAATGCCTACCGCAATATGGTGCTGACCCGGGCTCTGGACAAGAAAGCCGTGGCCCTGCAGCGCACCGGACAGATGGGCACCTATGCCGCGGCACTGGGCCAGGAAGCCATTGGCACGGCGATTGGCTATGCCATGGAGGCCGACGATGTATTCGTGCCGGCCTACCGGGATCAGGCAGCGCAAATTATTCGCGGCGTGAAACTGGAAGAAATCCTGGCCTTCTGGGGTGGCAGTGAACGGGGCAGTGATTTTCAGGGGCCGCGCCGGGATTTGCCCAACTGTATTCCGGTAGCCACCCAGATCAGTCATGCGGCGGGTGTTGCCACTGCCCTGAAACTTCGCCATCCGGGGCAGGTGGTTGTGGCCAGTTGTGGCGATGGTGCCACCTCGCGCGGTGATTTCTACGAAGGCCTGAATGTGGCCGGAGTCTGGCAGTTGCCTCTGATCCTGGTCATCAACAACAACCAGTGGGCAATCTCGGTACGCCGGCAATATCAAACCGCCTCGGCCAGTCTGGCCCAGAAGGCAATCGCCGCAGGCATTCCGGGCATTCAGGTGGACGGCAATGATTTTATCGCCCTGCACGATGCACTGACTGTGGCCCTCAAGCGGGCCCGCAAAGGCAAGGGTGCCACGCTCATCGAAGCCGTCAGCTATCGGCTTTGTGATCACACCACCGCCGATGATGCCACCCGTTATCGATCTGCAGATGAACTCAATGAGGCCTGGACCCGGGAGCCGGTGAAGCGGCTGCAATCCTGCTTGCATGACAACCAGCTTTGGGATGCCGGGCAGGAGCAGGCACTGCAAGCCAGTTGCCGGCAGCAGGTAGACCAGGCAGCGCAGGATTTCCTCAGCCGGGAACCGGAAGCCGCCCACAGCATGTTCCGTTATCTCTATGCCGAATGGCCCGCCAGCTATGCCTATCAGGAGCAACTCCTGGAAGAAAAGCTGGCGCGCCAGTCACAGGAGGGCCAGCAGCATGAACACTGAAGCCAGGATTCAAAGTGAAAACGCCACACCGGCCGCCGCGCCAGCTGAGGCTCCGCGCACCATGGTAGAGGCCATCAATCTGGCCCTGGCCCGGGCCATGCAAGACGATGACGATGTGGTCTTGCTGGGGGAAGACGTGGGCGTCAATGGTGGCGTCTTTCGCGCCACCGCCGGCCTGCGCCAGCGCTTCGGCCTGCAACGGGTGATGGATACCCCGCTGGCCGAATCCATGATTGCGGGTTTGAGTGTCGGTATGGCTACCCAGGGTCTCAAACCGGTGGCAGAGATCCAGTTCATGGGCTTTGTCTATGCTGCCATGGAGCACCTGATTTCCCATGCCGCCCGTATGCGAAACCGCAGTCGTGGCCGCTTACACTGTCCCATGGTGCTGCGAGCTCCCTACGGCGGTGGTATTCATGCACCGGAACATCATTCCGAATCCACCGAGGCCCTGTTTGCCCATACGCCGGGTTTGCGGGTGGTGATTCCCTCTTCACCACGGCGTGCCTACGGATTGCTACTGTCGGCCATTGCCGATCCGGATCCGGTTATCTTTCTGGAGCCGAAACGTATCTATCGCGCCGTGCGCCATCCCCTTGTGGACGACGGTCAGGCCCTGCCCCTGGATGTCTGCTTCACCCTGCGCCAGGGCGAAGACCTGACCCTGCTCAGTTGGGGCGCCATGATTCCTGAATGCCAGCGCGCAGCCGCCCGCCTGGCCGATGGGGGTATCTCTGTTGAACTGATTGATGTGGCAAGCATTTCGCCCCTGGATATGGACACCATGATCCAGTCTGTGCGCAAGACCGGCCGCTGCCTGATCGTGCACGAGGCAGCCCGCAGTTGTGGTGTGGGGGCAGAAATAGCCGCAGGCATTGGCGAGCATTGCCTGCTTAATCTGTTGGCACCGGTACGGCGCGTTTGTGGCTTCGATGTACCCATGCCCTATTTCCAGAATGAAAATAACTATTTGCCTAACACTTCTGATGTGGTCGCTGCGGCAATGGAGTTGATGAGCTATAACGGGGAATAAACATGCGTTACTTCAAATTGCCGGATCTCGGAGAAGGACTGCAGGAAGCGGAAATCGTTGACTGGCATGTGGCCGAGGGCGACAAGGTGGAGGTCGACCAGTTGCTGGTTTCGGTGGAAACCGACAAGGCAATTGTGGAGGTGCCTTCACCCCAGGCCGGCACGATTGCCTCCCTGTTTGGTGCCAGTGGAGACCTTGTGCATATTGGCGAGCCGCTGGTGGAGTTTGCCGGCATGGAAGAAGCCGATAGTGGCACGGTGGTGGGCAAACTGCAGGATGAAGCCGATGCCGCCGAAGAAGATCATTTCCTGATTGGCTCAGGCTCCGCCGAGCAAGCGGCAGCAGTGCTGGCGACGCCGGCCATCCGCAATCTGGCCAGACGCTTGCAAGTGAACCTGAATGATGTGGCCGCCACTGGCCCCGGGGGTATGATCAGTCATGAGGATGTGGAACGTGCCGCCAGATTGAGCAAGTCCCACGGGGGTTCAGAACCCCTGCGCGGGGTCAGGCGCAGCATGGCCCAGGCCATGACCCGTGCCCATCAGGAAGTGGCGAAAGTCTCCCTACACGATGAGGTGGATTTGTATCGCTGGCGAGAGAACACCGATGTCACCATGCGTCTGGTCCGCGCTATTGGCAAGGCCTGTGCTGCGGAGCCGGGACTCAATTGCTGGTTTGAAAGCCAGGGCCCTCGCCGCCGGCTGATGACACAGGTGGATCTGGGGATTGCCGTGGATACTCCTGAGGGATTGTTTGTGCCAGTGCTCCGGGATGTGGCGAATCGCTCCCTGGAGGATTTGCGTGCCGGGCTTGATGCCATGCGCGAGGCTGTACAGTCACGAAAAATCCCGCCCCAGGAAATGCGTGGCGCCACCATTACCCTGTCGAATTTCGGAACCATGGCCGGGCGCTATGCCGATCCGGTTGTGGTGCCGCCTACCGTGGCCATTGTGGGTGCCGGCCGCCGCCGCCAACAGGTCGTGGCCCACGAGGGCCAGG
The DNA here is from genome assembly GCA_022763285.1 of Pseudomonadales bacterium. GTDB lineage: Bacteria > Pseudomonadota > Gammaproteobacteria > Pseudomonadales > Pseudohongiellaceae > UBA9145. The sequence continues at coordinate 4,546 of JALEHB010000142.1, forward strand.
CGGCAGTGCATCCGGTATTGCCCTTGTCCCTGAGTTTCGATCACCGGGCGGTCACCGGCGGTGAGGCCTCGCGCTTTCTGGCCGCCCTGATGCAGGACCTGGCGCTGGCCAGTTAGAACAATCTGTCGGTCTGAAACAAAAAAACCCGGCTGAGCCGGGTTTTTTATTACCAACAGTTTAACCGGAGGTCTGGCTTACTGCTCGTTCTCCAGCCAGCGATTCAGATCAATGACATCCTGGGGCGTGAGAATACCCGCCACCTGCTTCAGGATCAGGGAGTCGATCACATAGGTATAGCGGGCATCGGCATACTGGCGCAAGGCACGGTACAGATTCTCCCGCGCTCTAAGCACTTCAACAATGTTACGGGTGCCCACTTCGGCCCCCAGTTCGGTGGCATCCAGGGCGCTTTGAGCAGAGGTGATGGACTGCTGGCGCTGGGCGATCACCAGTACATCGGTATTCACCCGCCGATAGGCATTGCGGATATTCTGGGTGAGTTGACGACGGGTCAGCTCCAGGGATTCCTCGGCGGCCAGCACGTTGTATTCCGCAGCACGGCGGCGGGAACTGGTGGCGCCACCGGTAAACAGGGGGATGCTGATACTCAGGCCCAGTGAGGTGCCATCGAAGGCACCCCCCACGCTCTGAATACCCTGGTTAATGGTGCCGGCAGTGACAGAGTGGTAATAGGTGCCGCTGAAATCCACTGTCGGCAAATGATCGGCCTTGCGGGCCCTGAGGTTCTTTCTGGAGGCTTCCAGATTAAATTCAGCGGCGGCAATGGCCAGGCTGTTGTCTTCAGCCTGGTTTTCCCATTCATCCAGATTGCCATCCACATCGACGATGGGGAAATTGTCTGTCAGTTCCTTGATGTCGGGGTGGGGTTGACCGGTAATGGCTTCCAGCGCCTCGAAGGCGGCGCGCAGGGCATTTTCCTGCAGGATGGTGGTGTTGCGGGCCAGGTCATAGGCCGCCTGGGCATCGTAGACATCGGTAATGGCCACCAGACCCACTTCTTCCCGCTGCTGGGTCTGTTC
>JALEHB010000143.1 GCA_022763285.1 Pseudomonadales bacterium
AAAGGGATGAGACAGTGAGGTGATGAAGTTCTCAAGTATCTGCAGGCGTCGGGATACTTCTTCCAGGCCCTGCTTTTTGCCAGCTTCATAGCCCTCCTTGCGGGCTTTTTCGAAGGCTTCCTGGCGCAGTTCCTCGTCACTTTTTTCCGGCTCCGGGGCAGCGGCAGTTGCACCGGACAACTGCGGTGTTTTCCAGGTGCTGATGCCGCCTTCGGCGAATTTGCGAGAGAAATTATTCATCGGCCATCCAGTTCTGGATCATGCGTGCCGCACGTTGGGGCTCCTGGCTCACCAGGGCCTGGGCTTTGTTGAGATTGCTGTCATAGGCAGAAGGTGCCGGTGAGGCCAGCAGTTGCTCCTGGGCAGCCTCGGACAAGGCGACCTGTTCCTCACCCAACTCGCCGCCGGCTACTGCCAGCTGCCGGGCCGGAGTCTGTTGCACAACAATGGACTTCATGGCCGGGCGCAGTACGCCAAGGACCAGTAACAGCACCACGAATCCGGCACCCAGTTGCTTGAGTGTGCTCATGAACCAGGTCTGTTCCCAGATGGGGGTGCTGACTTCCGGCAGAGGCTCCGGGCTCAGAAATTGTTCATTGATAACACTGACACTGTCGCCGCGGGCTTCGTTAAAGCCGATGGTGTCTCGAACCAGTTGCGTCAGCCGTGCCACTCTTGCATCAATCTCGGCCTGGTTCAGGGCCGCTTCGCCTTCCTCGCCTTCGGCCGCCTCGGCAGCGTTGCCGAACAGTCCGCTTTCCAGGTCCACCAGTACTGCCACTGACAGTTGCTGGATAGTGCCAGGTACCCGCTTGATGTGATTGACGCTGCGATCAATCTCATAATTACGGGTGGAACTGACTCTGGAATTATTGGCAACGCCACTCTGTCCCTGGGCGTTGGCGCCTTCCTGGGCAGCCTGTTCCTGGGGTGGAATGGGAGACAAGGCGCCTGGCTGGGCACCGGCGCCGGTAGTATTACTGATGCCGGAACGCTCTTCCTGAACCTGTTCGCTGCGCACCACAGAGTTCTGCGGGTTGTACAGTTCCTCGGTGGTTTCGGTTGCGGTGAAATCGAGATTGGCACTGACCTGGGCGCGCACATTGCCGGCACCGACGATGGGCGTCAGGATATTGATAATGCGATTGCTGTATTCCTCTTCAATGCTGCGAGTATAACGAATGGTCTCGCTGGTATTGCCGAGTTGGGAATTGTTCTGGTCCGACAACAGATTGCCACGCTGATCGACGATGGAAACACTCTCTGCTTCCAGGCCGGCAACACTCGAAGCCACCAGATGCAGAATGCCGGACAACTGCTGATCACCAGGACGGCTGCCACCGGCGATATCGATCATCACCGAAGCGCTGGGTTTGCGGGAGTTGCGAATAAAGGAAGTCTGCTTGGGGATACTCAGATGCACCCGTGCTTCACGTACGCCCTGAATCTGCCTGATGGTCTGTACCAGTTCCTGTTCCAGAGCACGCTGGTAACGCGCCTGTTCAATAAAATTACTGGTGCCCAGGCTCTGCTCGTCTTCCAGAATATCGAAGCCGCGATCGCTGGAGCGGGGCAGGCCTTCATTAGCCAGCTGCATGCGGATCTGGCGAACCCGGTCTCCCGGAACCGTGACCATGCCGGTGGAGGCGTCAATCTTGTAGGGTACGCCACGCTGCTCCAGGGCGGTGATCACATCGGCCGAATCCTGGCTGCTCATGCCGCTGTAAAGAGCGGTATAGGTGGCCGATTGCGACCACAGCACCGTGGCGATGCCGAGGGCAATTGCCATGGCCAGAATCAGCATAAAGCCGATCTGCCGAACCAGATTGAGCTGACTCAGGGAATTGAACTGTGCCAGTAAGTTGCTGAATGATGAATTAGCCATTGTTTTGTCTGTCAGTATTTAATTGGGTTGAGATTTCAGGGTTCAGACCTGCATGTTCATGACTTCCTGATAGGCAGTCAGCAGTTTGTTGCGCACTTCGGTCATGGCCTCGAATGACAGGGAGGCCTTCTGTGCCGCCACCATCACTTCCGGAAGATCCACATCCTTGCTACCGGTCTCGAATGCAACCTTCATGGCCTTGGACTGGGATTGCAGTTCATTGACCTGGTCCAGCGAGTTGGTCAGCATCTCGGAAAAATTGGGCTTGCCGACGGCGTCGGCCTGCTGAGCTCCCGGAACCACATTGTTCTGGGAGAGAATCTTCATCTGATTCAGAACTTGATCAATATTCATGTTGTTCATGACTTGCTCCTAATCAAGCGCGAGCTTCGTTGGGAAAACCGGGGATGGTGATGCCGTCACGGCGAAACTGGGCCAGCTTGTAGCGCAAGGTGCGCGGGCTGATGCCGAGTTTTTCGGCGGCTTCCTTACGGCTGCGATGATTGGCAACCGCATCGATAATGATTTCTTTCTCACGGGTCTTCAGGTCGCTTTCCAGTGCCGCCGGATTGCTGTCCACAGCAACGGCAGGGCTGACACTGGCGGACGGATTTTCAAATACGATGTCACTGGCGCTGATGTTGTTGCCTGCCTTGAGGATCAGGGCGCGCTGGATCACATTTTCCAGTTCACGCACATTGCCTGGCCAGTCGTGGCTGAGCAGGGCGGTTTCGGCAGACTCTGCCAGTTGCACAGCCTTGCCGGGTTCGTAGCTCTCCAGGAACTTGTGAGCCAGGGGCAGAATGTCGGCACGACGTTCACGCAATGGTGTCAGGTGCAGGGGAAAGACATTGAGCCGGTAAAAGAGGTCTTCACGGAAACGGCCGGCGGTCACTTCTTCCTTGAGGTTACGGTTGGTGGTGGCGATGATGCGTACATCCAGAGGCATGGGCTTGCTGCCGCCCAGACGCTCCACTTCTTTTTCCTGAAGTACCCGCAGCAGTTTCGCCTGCAGACCAATATCGATCTCGGAGATTTCGTCCAGCAGCAGAGTGCCACCATTGGCCTGTTCAAATTTACCGGCGCGGGACGTATAGGCGCCGGTGAAGGCCCCTTTCTCATAGCCAAACAGCATGGATTCCAGCATTGGCTCGGGAATGGCGGCGCAATTGATGGCCACAAAGGGCTTGTCACTGCGACGGGAGTTTTCGTGGATGAAGCGGGAGTACACTTCCTTGCCGCAACCGGAATCGCCACTGATCATCACAGTAACATCGGTGGCAGCGACACGACGCCCCAGTTCAGCCAGTTCGCGGCTGCGAGGGTCTTCCATAATCATGGTGCCGGACTCGACAGTACTCAGGCAGAGACGCTCAACCATTTCCACCAGCACTTCTGCTTCGAAGGGCTTCATCACATAGTCGGCGGCGCCGGCCTGCATTGCTTCCACGGCCTTGTTAACGGTGCCATAAGCGGTAATCAGCACAAAGGGAATTTCCGGGTACTGACGCTTGACGGATTTCAGCAATTCATCGCCGTTCAGGCCGGGCATCTGCACGTCGCTGATAATCAGATTGACCTCTTCCCTGGCCAGCAGGCGCAGGGCAGGCTCTGCTGCTTCGGCCTGCAGCGTGGTATAGCCTGACAGTTCAAGGGTGTCTGTCAGAGCCTGGCGCAGATCGGCGTCGTCTTCGATAACCAGAATGACTTTGTTGCTCATGGTTGAATTCCTGTTGCTTGTATTTGCTGAAAATTAGTTGGATTTATTGAGATTGCCTGCTTATTCCGGATCACTGGCCCAGATACCCAGGTCTTCAGTTTCCCCCTGGGGCCAATGGGGCAGGGACAGGGTAAATACCGTGCCGCCGGTTTTCAGATTCTCTATGCTGACTTCACCGCGGTGGGCTTTAACAGCCGACATCACCACTGCCAGACCCAGGCCGGTGCCGCCTTCACGGGTGGAGTAAAAGGGGTCGAAAATATTTTCCTTGTGGTAGTCGCTGATTCCGCGGCCGTTGTCTGCCACCTTGATATTGATATTGCCGTCGGCCTCGAAGATACCGATGGTGATATGGGGGGCTTCCTCGGCAGCTTCGATCGCGTTGTCGATCAGGTTCAACAGTGCATTGACGAGGGCTTCCTTGTCTCCGCGCATGGTCAGATCCTGCACCGGGCAATCAATCAGCAATGAGCCTTTGGCTTCCTGCAGTTTTGGCCGGCTGGTGTCATCCACTTCCTTGAGCAGCGAATCGATGGAGAAACTCTGGCTGGCGCCAATATCGCCGCGAATATAGGAGAGCATGCCCTCCACCAGTTTTTCGATCTGGCGCAGGCGATTACGAATATTGTTGGTAATGACCTCATTGTGCTCCGGCGCCGTCACCTTACCGGAACTCAGATGGGACAGATAAAGCATGGCCGATGAAAGAGGGGTACGTACCTGATGGGCCAGGCGGGCTGCCATTTCCCCCAGCGCAGTCAGACGCTTTTCGCGATTGATCAGATTGCCCAGGCGATAGTTTTCCGAGATATCGGTGAGCAGGATGATGGTCTCGCCGCGCTGTCCATAGGCATTGCTGCTGATGGAGATGCGTTTGCCATTGTGCAGGCTGGCTTCACCATCCATAAAATCTTCTTCACTGGTGAGCTCGGACAGGACGCTGTGCCAGCACTGATTGATGAGTGACATGCCGAGAATATCGCGAGCGGCGGGATTTTCATCCTGCACCATGCCGCCGGGGTCGAGACTCAGGACACCGCCGGGCAGAGCCTGCATCAGGGCAGAGAGTTTGGCGGCCAGTTGCTCCTTGGCTGTCAATTCCCGGACCCGTGCCGAGTTGGAGGCGGCCAGTTCCTGACGCAATGCCCCGACCTTGTCTTCCAGTTGTCGATAACTGGAACCCAGATCTTCCGATAGCTGATTGAACATGTCGAAAGCCTGTTCCAGCTTGTTCATGTCCATGCTGATCTCGGGGGTGCTGATCGCCGCTGCTTTCATTGTCTGCTTCCACCTTGTTGCTTTGCTGTGGCAGCTTTTGCCGCCCTGTTCATTGTCTGTTTTATTCCTAGCAAACTGCGTGCCAACAAAATAAACCAATAAAAACAATAAGATAGGGCTTATGGTCAAAGAAATGACCGGCGGTATTCAGACGTCGTCAGAATTTTTACAGGTCACTTGCCGCCAAACGGCAAGGGCTTGCCAGGCCCTGAAGCCATTGGGCAGTGCTGCGGCAGCGTCGCAGCAGTGCATCGGCCCAAGGGTACAAGCGTAGTCATGAAGCGGTGCTGCCAGGAGAGGTCAGTCAGAGAGATGGCAGCGAGCCAAGTGAAGAAAAAGGCCTTCTCAGGGAGAGGGTCTTGTGGAGGGGTGGCTAAACCAGAAGTGCCTGATGATGCAGCCAATGGCCGGTCAGCCAGGGCAGGAATTTAAAGCGTGGCGGCTTCGTCTTCTTCGGCCGGCTGCTTGATTTCCAGCTTGCGGATTTTTTCAATCAGGGTGGTGCGACGCAGGGACAGGGCCTTGGCAGCCTGGCTCACTACCCAGTTGGATTTTTCCAGGGCGCGGCAGATCAGGGTGCGCTCCATATTGGACAGATAGAGTTTCAAATCGATGCTGTCCTCAGTGTCCAGGGGCAGGGCGCCGCTGGCAATATTGGCGGCAGATGCGCTGGCGCTGGCATCTGCCTCGCCATTCTGACCGCGGTAGCGCGCCGGCAATTTGTTGCGGGTAATGGTTTCGCCCGGATAGAGAATGGCCAGACGTTCCACCAGATTTTCCAGTTCACGTACATTGCCGGGCAGGGGATTCTTTACCAGGGCATTGATGGCTGAATCATCGAACTCGATGGGGCTGCGTTTTTCCAGCTCCATTTTGTAGGCGAATTCCTTGATCAGCAGCGGAATGTCATCGGGGCGATCCCGCAGTGGCGGCAATTCGATGGGGAAAACATTGAGGCGGTAAAACAGGTCCAGGCGGAACTTGCCTTCGCCAATGCGTTTCTCCAGATCCTGGTGAGTAGCCGCAATCAGGCGCACATCGCTGGTGATGGTTTTGGTGCCACCCACCCGTTCGAAGGTTCTCTCCTGAATAACCCGCAGCAGCTTGACCTGCATTGGCATGGGCATGTCGCCGATTTCATCGAGAAACAGCGTGCCTCCTTCTGCCAGTTCGAAGCGACCGGCGCGCGAATGGATTGCACCGGTGAAGGAGCCCTTCTCGTGGCCAAACAGTTCAGATTCCAGCAATTCCGGAGGAATGGCGCCACAGTTCACTGCCACGAAAGGCTTGTCAGCCCGCAGTGAGAGATTGTGAATGGAACGGGCGACCACTTCCTTGCCCGTACCGGATTCACCGGAAAGCAGAACATTGGCATCGGTCATGGCAACGTGCCGGATGAGTCCCTCGATGGACTTTACCTGGGGACTGTTACCGGTCAGGGAAACCGACAGCTTTTTGCGAGCACCCTGATGTTTGTTGTCCAGTTCTGCCTGTCGAATCAGGCTGAGCACATCGCGGTACTGCACCGGATAGCTGATTATGCCGGCCAACTGCTTGGGCAATTTTGCCGAGCGGTCGCGGTCTGATTCTTCCTCCAATAAAAAAATCGGCAGGGACGGAGAGTTCCTGTTGATATGGCTGATGGTGACATCCTGCTGGGCAGAGTCGGACAGCATCACCAGAGCCACCAGGCATTTTTGCTCTTCAAGTAGCGCAGCGGCCTGTTCGGCATCGCTGGCATGAACTACCTGATGATCAATAAACTCAAATACTGTGGTGGTCTTGGCGGCTGTCTCGTCACTATCTGTAACCAGCAGTACTGCATTAGCCATGGTTTAATCGTTCCGCTTTTTTATTGTCAGTGTCTTATCTGCAAACCTGTATCAGAAGCCGAGACTGGACAGAAGATTGTCGACTTCGTCCTGGTCAAGATGCTCCTGGCTGTTCAGGTCATTGAACTTGTCGATATTGTCCTTGAGCTGGGCACTTTCCTCGACATTGACCTCGGTGGCCGATTTGCCGGAGAACTGGGACAGCTTGGTCAACAGGTTCGCGTATTGTGTCAGTGAGATCAATGAATTCTCAACCTGTTTGATGATTTTCAGGGCCTTGGTCAGGGATTGGCTGGCCAGATCCTGGAAATTCTGGGCGATAATGATCTCGGTGATGTTCTTGTTCAGTTCAGCAATATTGCCGTCCTTGCTGGAGGAGAGCTGACGAAGCTTTTCCAGCAGTTCCCGGGTTTCCTCATCCACCTTGTTATTGGCCAGGTAGTTGTCGATCAGTGCACTCTGATCATTGCTGTGCTGCACGATTTCCTGGGTCTGGGTCTTGGCCTTTTCAGTCATGGCCAGGGTTTTCTCGGCGGCGTCCTCGGTGAGGCTGATCACATAGTTGAGATCGCTGCGGGTGCGATTGTTCACCGGCTCCGAAGAAGCTGTGGGAATGCTGAGATCAGAGACTGCATCGTGCAGACCCCGGGTCAGCTTGCCAATCACGCTGTAAAAGTTCTGACCATTCAGATTATTCAACTCGTCTATGCACTTCAGTGCATCCTCAATGTTGTTATTTTCAAGATCGGCCAGTAATTGATCAGTTTTTTCCCTGAAACCGTCGAGTTTGATGCTTTCCATTATCTGGGGCGCCAGATTGGGATCGTTTGAATTTTGCAAGACTCTGTCCTCTTGTTAGCTGCGGCAGTCGCTGTATAAACCAGACTGGCCGGCGGTTAGGGAAAGATGCGGGAAATCTTTTCCGACAGAATTTCCGCGTTAAAGGGTTTGACCACATAGTCATTGACGCCGGCCTGGGCCGCTTCAATGATCTTGTCTTTCTTCGATTCTGCTGTGACAAGAAGTACCGGGGTCTTGCTGATGCGCTCGTCGGCGCGGATTGCGCGCAGTAACTCGATGCCTTCCATTTGCGGCATATTCCAGTCACTGATTACAAAGTCGTAGTTGCCTTTCTGCAGCATGGGCAGGGCAGTGGATCCGTCATCGGCCATATCGACATTTTTATAGCCGAGGTCGTTCAGAATCTGCTTTTCAATTTTACGCATGCTTTCGTGGTCATCGACGACCAGGATTTTCATGTCGAGTGATGCTGGCATTTCGCTCTCCGTTTGCTAGCTGGGTTTAATTGGTGCTCAGCCAGCCTCAAGCAATTACTGCGCCAATATTGAAAGTCCAGATTCTATGGGCACTGTAGAGCAGCGCCTGAACTTTGTCAAAAT
>JALEHB010000144.1 GCA_022763285.1 Pseudomonadales bacterium
CACCGATAGTGTAATGTCGTCCACCGGCGGGTGCCTGCAGAGTGTGGTAAAGCCTTTCTTCCTGGGCAGTCATGCCGCCCCGGTTACGTTGCCAGCGCGCGGCGCAGCCGAGCATATGATTCATTCTGTGCCAGGCAATGGTGATACCCTTCTCCACCTGCTGGCGATAATCGGGGTGCACTTTTTCACCCTGGCGAATGGCAGTTTCCAGGCGTTCTTGCTGAGACAGGCGAGTGAAGTGCATGCCACCACCAAAATCGTAGGCAGAGAGGATGATGCCCTTTTGCTTGAACATGCCATGAGGTGGATACCAGATCTGACGGATGGGCTGGTTGGTCCAGGTAATGCCGCCATAAATATCGTCTTTTTCCCAGAAGCGGGATTTGGTCTGGAAGGCTGACTTGTAAGCTTCGCCACGACGAACATACTGCATGGCTTCCACATAATCCGCGGGAAAATTATTGTCGATGCCGGTCATCAGATGTGTCGGTATGCAGTTAAAACAGTAATCCGCTTCCACCAGGTATTTGATGCCGTTGTGTTCATACTCCACCGCCACTGCATCACCCTGTAGCTGTACCGAGGTGACCACCACGTCGTAATAAATCTTGTTGCGCAATTCGCGGGTGAACCCCTGCACGATCTTGTCCATGCCGCCCACCGGCTGAAACAGCACCGGTCCGGTTTCCCCTTCATTGGCACTCAGGGCTGAATTCATGAAACGGGATTTCAGCAACTCGTGCAGCGCCACTACTTCGGTCTGTACACCGTGCTCTATAAATCCGCCCTTGGCATAGCCAGCCCGGAAACTGCCTTTATAGAGATCGTCTTCATTGAGATCACCAAAGGAGCGAATGGCCGACATCAGGGCTTCTGCCTCATACTGATCAAAGGGACGCTCCAACTCTTCGTTGCTAAAATTCTTGGCCATGATCTCCGCCATAAAGCCACGGGCATTGGTGGTCATCACCCGGTTCTTGATGGGCTTGCCAGCGAACATGGCATCGTCCTGGTAGTAGCATTCCTTGTTTTCATTAATGAATATTTCCAGCTCCACACCAAGCTCACGGCAGTAGTGCATGAGGTTTCGATGGCTGCCGGGAATTCGTGCAGGGCCGGCATTGAAATACAGATGCTCCTCATCATCGAAATCGCAGATCTGTGGATTGCCCACCTCATCGATAAGATCGCCATGGCGGACCGTCAGGCAGCGGCCTCCGGCCTTGGAATTCGCCTCCAGAATGACGCAGTCGTAACCAGCCTTATCCAGTTCATAGGCGGCGGTCAGTCCGGAAATGCCAGCACCCAGAATCACCGCACTGGGGCGGTTAACGGGATCGGCCCGGGGGATTTCGGGAATATTCAGACGGGTGTCGGGAATCAATCCCAAAGCAGCACTGGCATTAAGCACCGTGGCACTGGTGCCGGTGGCGGCCAATAGCGTTAGCAATTCACGTCGCGTTACTCGTTTGTTCATAGTCTCTCCGGTCAATCGTGGATTACCGCCGCTGGCTGGCGATAAAAAATGCTGATTGCAGCCGGAGTTGGAGCAGGATTTGTGCCAGAAAGAGCAGTTGGACCCAATGCCCAATAAAGGCCTTGTTTAATGGCTTTTTGCTATTTCAAAACGAAACCCTGGTTTATTGCAGTGCATCGATAGCGTTCCAACTTGGTGCAGCTTGACGATTCGGTGCCAAAACCGGGCAATTTCAAGTCATTGGACCTCCCAAGACCGGATCACGGTGAATTCAGTTTTACCCCAACTGCTCCTCACACTCATCTCTGGTCAATTTCACTGCACGTTATTCAAAAAACTTTATGCCTCCAATATGGGCAAGGGGAATATTCCAGTGCATGTTTTTCACCAAGACAATGCACGCGTTTAGTTATGAATCCCTTCCTATAGCGCCGGGTAGCCCATAAACAGTGACTATACAAAAAGTGTTATGGCTGGCACAGAAAATGCAAAACCGAAACCGAGTCTCTGGACTTAAATACAAGAAACCCACAGGAGCAACCTTGATGACCTTTCGTAAAAAACCTACCTGCCTTCTGAGTGCAGCTATTTTTGCTGCCGGCAGCCTGATAAACGGCACTGTTTTAGCGCAAGAAGACGAATCAGCTTCACAACTTGAAGAAATTATTATTACCGGCGCTCGGGGTCGACCACGGACTGTTTCCGATTCCCCGGTTCCAATCGATGTGTTTGATGCCTCTGCCATCGAAGCCGTTTCCTACACTGACACCAACAATATTCTGCAGACTCTGGTGCCCTCCTATAATGTTGACCGGGCTCCAATTTCAGACGGTGGCACTTTTGTGCGCTCTCCTACTCTGCGCGGCCTACCCACTGACAAGACTCTGGTTTTGGTAAATTCCAAACGCCGTCATCGAGCCGCACTGGTTTCAATTGGTGGATCCGGCACCCAGGGTCCCGATGTAGCGACCATCCCTGCCGCTGCTATCCAGAACGTTGAGGTACTTCGTGACGGTGCCGCAGCCCAGTACGGTTCTGACGCAATTGCCGGAGTGATCAATTTCATCCTCAAGGAAAACACTGAAGGCGGTAGCCTGAGCATTGATAGCGGTGAGTACTCGGAAGGTGATGGAACATCCATGACTATCTCGGGTAACTTTGGTTTACCACTGGGCGAGAACGGCTTTATCAGTGTTTCAGGTCAGATCGAGGAAATGGATCCAACTGTACGGGCTGAGCAGTACTGCGAATCCTGGTTCTGTGTGGATCCAAGCCTGCCAGGTTACGATCCAACTGCCTCCTATACCCAATACACTGAAGATCCCAGCTTCCAGGCCGGAGTTCCTGCTGCCAATATCGGCGCCGGCGATGTTGTCCAGCCCTGGGGAGCACCGAATCAGGAAGCCATGCGGGTATTTTTTAATTCCGGCTATGAACTGGATGCTGATACCGAGTTGTATGCTTTCGGCAGTTATTCCGAATCCGAAACCGATGGTGGCTTCTTCTATCGCTACCCGGAAAACGGCACTATTGAGTATCTGCGAGAACCTGATGGTTCTCTGTACTGGCCACTGGAGAAATTCCCGGGCGGCTTCACCCCCCGTTTTTTCGGTGAAGTCTTTGATTTCTCCCTGGCCGGAGGAATGCGCGGCAGCCTGGAGAACGGCCTGACCTATGATTTCAGCGCCCGCACCGGTGAAAACGAAATCCAATACACCTTGCGCAATACAGTAAATCCCTCCATGGGCCCTGATAGCCCCACTGAATTTCGCCCTGGCGACCTGATCAACACCGAAACCCAGTTTCAGGCAGATTTCACCTATGAATTTGAAACCGGCCTGGCCAGTCCCTTACTGCTTGCCTTTGGCAGCAGCTATATGGATGAGTCCTATGAAGTTGTAGAAGGTGAAGTCAATTCCTATATCGACGGACCTTATGCCTTACCGGATCCCTGGGGATTCTGTAATGATGATGGCACTCCCACTGCCGGAGGCTCGGCCGTAATCGCTGCTGGCTCAACGCTGGACTGCGCTGACTCCGATGACCCTGTGTACCAGGTGGTGGGCGTCGGCTCCAACGGCTTCCCCGGCTACTCGCCCCAGTTCTCGGAATTGTATGAGCGTAGTTCTTTCGCCCTTTATGCCGACTTGAGTGCCGATGTCACTGACACTCTGTTCCTGCAGGGCGCCATACGCTATGAAGACTACGATGACTTTGATTCAGAGTTGGTGGGCAAACTGGCCGGTAAACTCAATATTACGGAAGACTTTGGTATTCGCGCTTCAGTGGGTACCGGTTTTCGTGCGCCAACTCCGGGACAACAAGGCACCATCAATGTCTCCACCCGCTTGCCCAATGGCTTTCCGGTTGCCACCGGGCTTTTCCCTGCAGGCGGCCCTGTCGCGCAGGCACTGGGAGCGGTTGCACTGAAACCCGAACTTTCCACTAACTACACGCTGGGTTTCACCGCCACCATTGGTGAGCTGGACCTGACTGTGGATATGTATCGCATAGATATTGACGATCGGACCCGGGCGATCTCCACCCGGGACGTCTCAACCGACCCGACTTCTGGCGAGGCCTACGATAATTATGTCGCACTTCGCGATGCCGGTGTTGCCGGTGCTGAATCCATTGGTGGTGTCTTTTATTTCACTAATGCTTTCGACACCTCCACCGAAGGTCTGGATATTGTGGCGACCATTCCCTTTGATTGGGGAAATGCCGGGACTACCACGTTCACCAGTTCCCTGAATTACAACAAGGAACAGTTCGAAACAGACCCCAGCGCAGTGCTCAATGCCGAAACCCAGTACGATTTTGAGAACTTCAACCCGAATTGGCGTGGCGTATTCACCGCCAATCACAGTGTTGGCGATCTGAATCTGATTGGCAGACTGAGTTGGTATGGTGAATCCACAAACTCCAACTCCGGCGGTAACCCCCTGCGCTTCCAGACCTTCGATGATATCTTTTTCATTGACCTGGAAGCCCAGTATCAGATCAATGAAATATTCCGGGTGGCAATTGGTGGCCGTAACGTCGGCGACGAATACCCGGAAGTGGACATGATCAGTGACTACTGCTGTGGCCGTCTGTATTCCTCCGGCACTGCGGTGGATTGGCAGGGTGCCTATTACTTCGGCCGTCTGACAGCCGAGTTCTAGACCCGAACGGCACTTGCACGGAAAAGCGCGCTGCCGGCCTGGGGCCAGTAGCGCGTTTTTTTGTGCCCGTCGCCAATGCCTCCTGGCGCTGTGAACATGCGGGCCCGGGGATTCGATTTGAGTTCGAATGATTTCAGCCAAATGACACGCCTGCCATAGTTCATCATTAGCAGCAAGCCTGCGCTACAAAAACTGTAAAATATTCTCAATTGAAGACGGCAAGCCCTCAAGCTCCGGGCTTTTGCAAGCCAAACACTTTTTTTGTGACCAACTTATAACAAATTGTGACGTCGTGTTCGCAGCCCGGGCATGATTGGTTAGAATGCAAACTGTCTGTGGCACACAGGCTTTGTTTATTGGCTCCCGCCAGTAGTCGTTCAAAGCAGCATCAACACATTCATGAAAAGGCAGTATGAATGAAGCAGATTCCGCAGACAGGCACGCACAACAACCCCTGCCTGAATCCAATCAAGGTGTAAGTGATTATGGAAACCGTGCTTGATCAAATGCTCATCAGCGTACGTCGCATTATGCGTGCTGCTGACCTGCACTCCAATTTCATCAAACGTACTTCCGGGCTGACTTCACCCCAGCTCCTGCTTCTCAAAGCCATCAAGAAATCCGAGAACGCCAGCATCGGCCAGCTTTCCGAGGCAATTTGTCTCAGTCAGGCTACCGCAACCACCATACTTGATCGCCTGGAACGGGCCGGTTTTGCCCGACGGGTACGCTCGGAAGTGGACAAGCGCAAGGTCCATGTGGAATTGACCGAAACCGGCAAGGCCATTCTTGAAGATGCGCCGCCACCCCTGCAGCCCCAGTTCATCGACCAGTTTTCCGAGCTTAAGGAATACGACCAGACTGCACTGCTGTCTTCCCTGCAGCGCATTGCTGACCTGATGGATCAGGAGGAATCCGATTCCGAGGCCAACAAGGCCGCCTAGGCACGCTTCAGAAGGTCACTCTTTCGATAAACTGGCGCCGCCTGGGCAGCGCCAGTTTCCCGTTGCTTTCTCCTCAGTCTCCACAGACTCCTCCTGGCACCTCATCTTTAGCCATCAAGTCCGGTTTCAGCTCGCTGTCACGGGTATTCTGCGTTGTCAGTCCGGTCGATATTTGCGATAAATAGCGGCTTCCAGTCCACCTGCAAACAACAAAATAAGGAAAACCCATGAAAGCGGTACGAGTAAACGAATTTGGCGGTCCCGAGGTCCTGTCAGTTGAAGACATAGAGGCTCCGACTGCCGCCGAGGGTGAAGCCCTGATCAAGATCGAAGCAGCGGGCATCAATTTTATCGATACCTATCAGCGCAGCGGCCTGTACCAGATTCCCCTGCCCTCAACCCTGGGCCTGGAGGCAGCCGGGACGGTGGAAGCCGTAGGCCCCGGGGTCAATCGCTTCAAGGTGGGAGATCGCGTCGCCTATACCAATGTTGCCGGTGCCTATGCCGACTATGCTGCGGTGCCTGAAGACAAGCTAGTGAGCCTGCCGGAAGGTGTTTCTTTTGCCCAGGGAGCTGCCGCCATGCTGCAAGGCTGCACTGCCCACTATCTCTGCCAGTCCACCTACAAGGTCAAGGCCGGTGATCGCTGCCTCGTGCATGCCGCTGCTGGCGGAGTGGGATTATTGCTGATCCAGATGATCAAGATGCTGGGCGGCACAGTGATTGGCACCTGCTCCACCGAAGCCAAGGCAGAACTGGCACGTCAGGCGGGCGCAGATGAAGTGATTCTTTACAGCGAGCAGGACTTTGAGGCGGAAGTGAAACGCATCACCGCAGGCGAAGGTGTCAATGTGGCTTACGATTCCGTCGGCAAGGCCACCTTTGAAAAAAGCATCGACTGCCTGTCACGTTTCGGTTATATGGTGCTGTACGGCAATGCCAGCGGCCCGGTGACGGAATTCAATCCCGCGACCCTGGGGCCCAAAGGCTCTTTATTTCTGACTCGCCCTACCCTGTTTGACTATCTGGCCAGCCGCGAGGATCTGGACTGGCGCAGTGGCGACCTGTTCAATTGGATCGCTGAGGGTAAGCTTAATCTGCGGCTTGAACACTTCTTCCCGCTGGCGGAAGCCCGTGCTGCCCACGAGGCACTGGAAGGTCGCAAGACCACCGGCAAGGTCATACTGACTCCCTGATGATCAGATTCCGCAAACAGACCAACCAAAAGTTAACGGTTACAAGGAGAAACCAATGAAAAAATTCACCGCCATAATGCTGGCATTTTGCTGCTTCAGCCTGGCTACCCAGTTACTGGCACAGAACCGTGACTTCGGGCGTGGGGAAGTGAAGGTGACCATACCGGAAAGCTATGACGAGAACCGTGCAGCACCGCTGATTGTTCTGCTCCATGGCTATACCTCCAGTGGCGCCAATCAGGACGGCTATATGGGCTTCAGCGAACTGGCTGATGATTATGGATTTTTACTGGTGGCTCCCGATGGTACCCAGGAAGCCGGCGGTAATCGCAGCCGTTTCTGGAATGCCTCGGAAGCCTGTTGCAATTTTTATGCGTCAGAAGTGGATGATGTGGCCTACATCAAGGGCATCATCGACAGCATGAAGCAGGACTACAATGTGGACCCGGCCCGCGTGTATCTGATCGGTCATTCCAATGGCGGCTTCATGTCCTACCGCATGGCCTATGAGCACTCGGACAGCATCGCGGCTATTGCCAGTCTGGCTGGCGCCAGCCATGCCGGTAATCGCGAGGCGCCCTCCAGCCCGGTTCACATCCTGCAAATCCATGGCACGGCTGATGCCACCATTGCCTATCAGGGTGGTGAGATTCGGGAGAATCGCTACCCCGGTGCCATGGGCTCGGTTACTCAATGGGCTGCCTATAACGGCTGTGAGACCCAGGGCGAGGCCAGAGAAATCCGTGATCTGGATGCCAGCCTGCCCGGCCATGAAAGCGGCGTGATGAAGTTTGAAATCGGCTGCAAGGCCGGTGGCTCCAGTGAGCTCTGGACCATCTCTGCCGGCTCTCATGTCCCGCCCTTGTCTGACACCTTCGCCGAACAGGTGGTGGAATGGCTCTATGCCCACCCCAAGGCGGGTATTGGTTCTGCCGACTGACTACCAGACTGACGGCTGGCAGCCGCCAATCTGACAGAAAACAGAACAGCCCGCAATTGCGGGCTGTTCTGTTTTCGGCTGTTGCTGCTGACCGGTGACCTAGAGCAACGCCTCAATGCGATCCATCAGATCGGTCATCCGCCGCAACACCGGCTCATAGGCTTCCGGCTGGGTCATGTCCAGACCCGCCTCATTCAGCAGAATATTATGGGGATAGTCTGAGCCACCGGCACTGAGCACGCGAATAAAATCATCACGCACTTCGGTATCACCAGCCAGAAACTGCTCGGCAAACCAGGCCGCACCGGAGATAGACGTGGCATACTGGAATACATAGAAGTCATAGTAGAAGTGGGGAATATAGGCCCACTCCACGGCATAGGGTTCGTCAATAGTTAGCACACCTTCGTCGTGACCGTGGTAGCGCTTCAGCAAATCACCATAGATCTCGGTCAGACGCGGGCCAGTCAGAGGCTCGCCGTTTTCAGCCGCCTGGTGAATAGCCAGCTCGAACTCGGCAAACATGGTCTGCCTGAAAAAGGTGCCACGTATACTTTCCAGAGCGCCGCCCAGATAGAACAGCTTTTCTTCATCGGTACGGGCATTGGCGATCATATACTCTTCCAGCAGTATCTCGTTGATGGTGGAAGCCATCTCGGCGATAAAGGTGGAATAGCCGGCATTCTCGTAGGGATTATTTTCGTTCGCCAGCAAAGAGTGCACGGCGTGGCCCCACTCGTGGGCAAAGGTAGACAGGGAATTGTAATCGTCGTTGTGATTCAACAGTACATAGGGATGCACATCATAGACGCTGCCATTCATATAGGCACCGGAACGCTTGCCAGGCTGGGGATGGGAATGCATCCAGTCCTGTGACAGGCCGTATTCCAGTAATTCCAGATATCGCTCACCAAAGGGCTCCAGAGCCGCAAAGGTGATCTCTTCTGAACGGCGCAGATCGAATTCGCCGGTGTCCACTTCCACCAGGGGCGGATAGATATCGTAGTAGCGAAGATCGTCTATCCCGAGCATGCGACCACGCAGCTGCAAGTAGCGATGAAAAATCGGCAAGGCCTCATTGACCTGGCTTACCAGTTGGGTATAAACCTCCGGCGGCAGACCATCGTTAAACAGATTATGGTCAAGCACACCGTCATGGCTGCGAACCCGGGCGGTGAAGACATTGGCCTGCACCTCACTGGCCAGCGTGGCACCCATACCATCGGCAAACTGGTTCCAGGTATCCCAGAATGTATCGAATACCAGCTTGCGGTCATCGCGATTGGGTGCCGCGCGCCAGCGGGAATAACCAGCCTGGCTCAGGGTAACTTCCTGGCCTTCGCTCAGAGTTATTGTGGGCCAGGGAATATCGGCATTGGCATAGTTCTCGTAAATCTGTTCCGGCGAGGACAATACCATGCCCGCCTGGGCCAGAATGGCTTCGGTCTGCTGATCCAGGGTATGGGGCGCACGGCGCAGCATGTCCTGCAACATGAATTCAAAATCCGCCAGACCCGGTTCTGCGGCAATAAACCGATTCACCCGCTCGGCACCGATCTCCAGCACCTCGGGACTGAGCCAGGAAGTGGCTTCGCCAAAATCGGTATAGAGCTGCCGGGCACGACCAAAGCGGGCCTGGGTATCGGCCTGACGCTGGTCGGCATCCCGCTCGAGTGAGGTGTAAACGTAGACGCGGGCTGTTTCCTTGTTGGTATCGGATATCTCACGCAATGCTGCCAACATGGCGCTGGCGCTGTCCCCCAGGCTACCTTGCAAATCCGGCAGGCCTTCGATCCGCGCGGCCACTTCTTCCATGGCTGCTTCCCAGGCCGACACGTCGGGGTAAATATCGCTCAGATCCCATTCGTAACGAACGGTCTCCTGGGCCCAGAGCTGGCTATTGCACAAACAGACCAGGGCAAGACTGAAAATAGACAGGAAATTCTTCACTGCAGCTACTCCTGATGAAATCAATGAAATTCGGGTACAGTCCCGATCATAGCCGAAAATCGACCGCGGCGCAGATTCACCGCGGTATTTCAGCCTGCCGGAGCTGCAGCCGGACCTACCAGGGCACGGTCTTGCCATCCCAGTCCAGAAACTGGATAGCGGGCTCGGGGGGAAGTTCGTCCAGCAGACCCAACAGGCGGCTGGCGACGAATTCGGGGCTGAACAGCTTGTCTTCAGGCACAGCATCCTGAAAAGGCCGAGACAGGGCGGTGTCGGTAGTACCGGGATGAAACAACAGGAACTGCAGCTGATGACGCAGACGATTGAATTCGATGGCGGCGTTTTTCAGCAGCATGTTCAGGGCCGCCTTGGAGGCGCGATAGGCATACCAGCCACCCTTGCCATTATCGCCGATGCTGCCCACCCGGGCACTGAAGACAGTCACCTGACAGCCCGGGGAACGGCGCAGTCCGGGTTTGAGTGCCTTGAGCCACAGCATTGGCAACAGGGCATTCACTCTCATGACTTGCTGCACTGTGTCCAGTTGCAGGTCCTCGAGACGCTTTTCCGGCTGATAGTCACCGTCATGCAGGATGCCATTACAGATAAAAAGCCGATGCAGCTGCGGGGCCAGCTGCGACACTTGCTCGGCCAGCTCGGCAATGGAGGCCTCGCTGTAATCGCTCTGCAACCAGTGCAAGCCACCGCCGGCTTGCGCCAGTGACTCGGGTTTGTCACCGCGACTGATGGCAATAACCCGGCTGTCGGACTCCTGCAGTATTTGGCCAATGAGTGCGGTGGCGATGCTGCTGCCTGCACCGATAACAAGACTGGTTTTATCGGCAGTCATTGCCCCTGCTCACCTTGCCGGACTGTTGCACAGCTTTTGCCGTCAGCGGGCTGACAGCTCTGGCAACGCCGCTGGCCGGTAAGCAGCCAGGAAATGCCATAGCGGTTACGGGCAAACAGCAGATAGGCCTGATCAGCAAACCAGCGAATCAGGGGCCAGCGCAGCATTTTCAGCCAGGGCTTGCGCTCCACCAGCTGCCAGGCTCGCAAGGTGACATCCAGGCCGAAGATCATGCGACCATCGGCCAACTGGCCGTGCAGGATGCAGTCTGCCGCCTGCGGGTCCACATGGGGATAGCGCTGGGCAAAGCCGGCACTGTGAATATCTTCCAGCAGCAGGCGAGGCGGTCCCGGCCGCCGGTCATCCAGGCGCCGTAGCTGCTGCATCTCTGCCACACAGAGCGGGCAGTAGCCATCGTAGAAAATGGTCAGCTCGACTGGCTCTGCTGATGCTGATGTCATCGTCTGTTTATCCATGCCCTGTATACGCCAGACAGCGCCAGGCAGATTTCCCTTTGCGCCTGGTCTGTTGGCCGTTGTTCATCATCCATCGGCAGTGGTCCAGCCCCGGCTGACCGGCGTAGGAACAGCCAATCCCCGGTATGAATGGATGCCAGCATGGCCAGCAAACAATTCAAAACCCTGCGCCTGATTCTCGGCGATCAACTTAACAGCAAACATAGCTGGTTGGGCGACACAGATGATTCCTGTCTTTATCTGCTGGCGGAGCTGCGCCAGGAAACCGATTACGTCAAACACCATGTGCAAAAGCTCTGCGCCTTCTTTGCCGCCATGGAAGCTTTTGCCGGAGAACTGGAAGCCAAGGGTCACCAGGTTCTGCATCTGACCCTTGATGATACCGCCGACTATTCATCCCTGCCGGCCTTGCTCAAGGCCCTTTGCAAGAAATATCAGGTCACTTCTTTTCAGTATCAGCGCCCGGATGAGCACCGACTGATGCAACAGCTGCGGCAACTGAAAATCTCCGGCTGTGACATTGAAGAAGCCGACAGCGAACATTTCCTGTTGCCTTTCGAGGAAATCGACAACCATTTCAGCAGTGGCAAGGCACAGCGCATGGAAAGCTTTTACCGGCGCATGCGCAGTCGTCATGGCATTCTCATGGACGGTGATTCGCCGGCCGGGGGACGCTGGAATTTTGACAAGGATAACCGCCACAAGCTCAAGGCCACCGACCTCAAGGCTCTGCCCCAACCCCTCTGCTTTGGCAATGATGTCAGTGCCATTCTGAAGCGCCTGGACAAGCATGAAGTAGACAACTTCGGCAATGCCCATGCGCAATTGCTATGGCCGGTGAATCGGCGCCAGTCCCTGAAACTGCTGAATTTCTTTTGTGAACATTGCCTGCCGAATTTCGGTCGCTTTCAGGATGCCATGACCTGCCAGAGCGATGCCGGCTGGTCCCTGTTTCACTCCCGACTGTCCTTTGCCCTGAATACAAAAATGCTGTCGCCGGATGAAGTCATGGACAAGGCGGTATCCAGCTACCAGCAATCGAAACAGATCGACCTGGCCCAGGTGGAAGGCTTTGTGCGGCAGATACTGGGCTGGCGGGAATTTGTGCGCGGCCTGTACTGGGCTAATATGCCGGACTATGCCGAGCGGAATCATTTCAATGCCCGGCGCAAATTACCGGACTGGTTCTGGAGCGGTGACACCCGTATGCGCTGCCTGTCTGCCGCCATTGGCCAGTCCCTGGAGTTCGCCTATGCCCATCATATCCAGCGGCTGATGATCACCGGCAATTTCTGTCTGCTCACCGGCGTCAAACCCGACGCCGTGGATGCCTGGTATCTGGGCATTTACATCGATGCACTGGAATGGGTAGAAATGCCCAACACCCGTGGCATGGCTCTGTTTGCCGATGGAGGATTGATGGCCAGCAAGCCCTATGCCGCCGGGGGTAATTACATCAACAAGATGAGCGACTATTGCAAAAGCTGTCACTACAAGGTGAACAAAAAAACCGGGGAGCGGGCCTGCCCCTTCAACAGCCTGTACTGGCACTTCATGCACCGGCACCGGGATGAACTGGCCAAAAATCAGCGCCTGCGCATGCTCTACGGAAGCTGGGACCGCATGCAAAAACAGCAGCGCCAAGCGGTTCTCGACACCGCCGAGAAATACCTCAAGAAACTGTCCTCGCTCTGAACTGTCCTCCGTGACCACGGTCTGATCCTGTCTGACCCCTACCGGTTTCAAGCTGGCCTGGGTTAAGCTTGGTGGCTACGGTTTCCTGTCATCGCCAACAAGGAGTGTTTCATGCCCACCCGCCGCCGAATGCTGCAAGCCATGGCCCTGACTCCCCTGCTGGGTGCCTGTGCCACAAGCTCCTCACCCGGAGCGCGCTTTCACAGCCCCTCCGGCCTGCCACTGCGGCGGGTGCAGGTTTCCGAGGACCGGGTGATTCGCACTATTGCCGGTCTCAGACCCTTTCGCTCCCGGGGTTTTGTGGTGAAGGCCGATCCCCGCGGTGACAAGCTGTTTATTCACAACTATGGCCACGGCGGTGGCGGCATCACCCTGAGCTGGGGGACCTCCCATCTGGCCATGGAGTTGGCCATGCAATCCCAACACCGGCGCTGCGCCGTGATTGGCTGCGGCGCCGTGGGTCTGGCCACGGCCCGGCTAATGCAGGATCAGGGCTGGCAGGTCAGCATCTATGCCAAAGACCTGCCCCCCAATACCACCTCCAATGTGGCAGGCGGGCAGTGGTCGCCCACCTCAGTCTATGACGAGGACTATCTGACCCCCGAATTTGTGGCCCAGTTTGAAGCGGCCATGGCTCACTCCTATCGTTACTATCAGAACCTGGTGGGGCCCCGTTACGGGATTCGCTGGATCAGCAATTACACCATCCTGCCGGAGGCACCGGATGGCGAGGCATTCACTGACAAGTACAAAAAATTCTACCCGCAGCATCGCGACCTGGGGCCCGACGAGCACCCCTTTGCCGCCCGCTGGGTGCGCCACTACGACACCATGCTGATCGAACCGGCCACTTATCTGCCGGCCATGATG
This sequence comes from Pseudomonadales bacterium, assembly GCA_022763285.1. Lineage (GTDB taxonomy): Bacteria > Pseudomonadota > Gammaproteobacteria > Pseudomonadales > Pseudohongiellaceae > UBA9145. Next base: position 13,566 of record JALEHB010000144.1, read on the forward strand.
GAGGATTTCTATACCGCTGGCGGTCGCATCGAACGTCGCGCCTTTGCCGATGCCGGTGAACTGATGACTCTGGACGAGCCGGTAATATTCAATTGCTCGGGACTGGGGGCGCGGGACCTGTTCAATGATGCGGAACTGTTTCCCATCAAGGGCCAGTTAAGCTTTCTGCTGCCCCAGGAAGAAGTGGATTACATTATCCTCGGCAATGGTGGCCTGTATATGTTTCCCCGCAGCGACGGCATCCTGCTGGGTGGCACCTTCGATCGCCGCATCTGGACCACCGCGCCGGATGCAGATGACACCCGCCGCATCGTCAGTGGCCATCAGGCCTTTTTCAATGCCATGGAGGATCCCTGGAGCTGATGTGGTTGTTGCATCGTGATTGTAGGCACTGAAGAAAATCGCGCTCTCCGCTTGAGCAGTGGCGTCAGTCAAGCAAATCATCGATGATCTCAGTGGAGGTGAACGCCTCTACCCCCTCTTCCTCGATCGCCTGCATGGCAGCGTCCAATGCCGCTTCGGCCGTATCAAATGTCTCAACCCAATGTGATGTAACTCCATATTCATTTCTCACCGCCACCGACCAGACCTCTGGTCCGATCAGTTCAGAGTAAATTTCGAGGCGCACCCCCTTACCGAGCCAGCTCAGACATCGAGAGCCTGTTTCAGGGCAATTTCCATGATGCATCAAGGATTCCTCAGGTTTCAGTTCTACAGTCAGTTATAGATGGCAAATTGACTGAATGCATAATCTGCCGGTTTCAAGCTGCAATTCTGTCGAACAGAGGGCTTGTCGGCTGTCAAAGTGAGGCAGCAAGAGACACAGCTTGCGGGTAGACAGGCCCGCAGGTCGACTGATGGCAGCTTGTAGAGTCCTGCGCCCATGGGATATCCGTGATGCCCGACACGCAAGACAACAGGACAGGGAGAGAGATAAGTTGAATTAAAAAAAGGAACGGCGGACTTGAAGGGGATGGGGATGCCGCCGTTCCCTGAGAGCGCACATTAACGGGTAATGGGGTTACCCTGTGCTGAGAGTTAACCGAGTTTCAATTCATTCAGGCTGCAGACTTGATGTAAGCCAGCATGGTGTCGCAGTCACTGCACTCGAAAGGATCTGTCGGGCAGTTATCTTCCTTGCCGTCTTCGGCGAAGATCTTGGTGACCTTGCCGTCTTCCACCAGCATGGAGTAACGCCAGGAGCGATCACCGAAGCCCAGATTTTCCTTCTTCACCAGCATGTCCATGCCACGGGTAAAATCGGCATTGCCGTCCGGCAGCAATTTGACGTTTTGAACGCCCAACTGCTTGCCCCACTGATACATGGAGAACGCATCGTTCACACTCAGGCAGTAGACTTCATCGATACCGGCATCCTTGAATTCCTGGTACTTGGCTTCATAGCCAGGCAGGTGGGTACTGCTGCAAGTAGGGGTGAAGGCACCGGGCAGTGCGAAGACAACAACTTTCTTGCCTTTGAATACATCATCGGTGGACACATCCTGCCAACGGAAAGGATTGTCGCCGCCAATGGATTCATCGCGCACGCGGGTTTTGAATACTACCTGGGGTACTTCTTGAGTCATTTAATGAGTTTCCTCTATCAGAGTAATGGATGAGTAATACACTATGGGGACAAAATATAGCGACTCAACAGTAATCGGTAAAATGATTAATATCGATGGCAACAATCGGAATTTTCGATACTTCTCTGCAGCCCCCGCAAGCCAGTGCGAGCCCCTGTAGCGACTGATTTATAGACAAGCAGGGAAAGAGCATTTAGGCTTCTAAGCAGTGTTTCCTTACCATCAGAATAACAAGCAGGAACAAGCATGAAGACAGCCACGCCTAGCCGTTTACTCAGCGCTCCACTTTCTATTCCCCTGGCCTTGGCCCTGTTAACGGCGGCCAATGGCAGCCAGGCTCAGGAAGCTCCCACTTTTTACGAAGATGCCCTGCCGGTCTTCATGAAGAACTGCGTGGCCTGTCACCAGCCAGAGGGACCTGATGTGGGCGGCATCTCGGCCCCCATGTCCCTGATGGACTATGACCAGGCCAGGATCTGGGCACCCCTGATAAAGAACGCCCTGGCCACCGGATATATGCCCCCCTGGGGCGCCCATGAACGGCATCGGGGCGAGTTCAAGGCCGAACGCTATATCGACAAGGATGAGAAAGAGCTGCTGATTGCCTGGGTAGACGGTGGCGCCCTGGAAGGTGATCCGGCTGCCGCGGCTGACGAACAGGGTCTGCTGTCCAGCATTGTGGGTGCCGGCATGCCGGAATCCGGCTGGTGGATCGGTGAGCCCGATCTGGTAGTGGAGTTCGAACGGCCCGTGCATGTGCCCGATGAAGTGGAAGACTGGCAGCCCACCATTCAGATGCACTATCCCGAGGGCGCCCATAGCAATCCGCGCTGGATCTCCAAGGCCGAGCTGGATCCCGGTGGTCCCTGGGTACACCATATCGTCTCCAGCCATATGGGTGTCGGCGTGCCCGGTCGCGGCCCGTTTACCTACCCTGAAGGCTGGGGCGTGCTGCTGCCGGAAGACCCCTTTATTACGGTCAACATGCACTACCACAAGGATACCGGTGAAGGCACCGGCGTCTATGACAGCACCCGTGCCGGCTTCGAGTTTTATGATGATGGCGATGTCATCGATTATGTGGTGGAAACCAATCTGCTGCCCCACCGTGGCTGGACTATTCCGGCGGGCGATCCCGACTACCGGGTAGATAATACTCATGAAATCGAGGAGGACATCTACCTGCTGTCCATGGGGCCCCATATGCACTATCGGGGCAAGGCCATGCGCTATGAACTGGAATATCCCGACGGTGAACGGGAAACCCTGCTCTGGGTGCCCAAGTATGATTTCAACTGGCAGTTCCTCTACGAATACAAGGAACCCAAGTTCATCCCGGCCGGCTCCACCATGCATATGAGCTGGTGGTTTGACAACTCCGAAGCCAATCGCTGGAATCCGGATCCCACTGCCGATGTGGAATACGGCCCTGCAACTACCGATGAGATGGCCAATGCCCGCATCTACTATGCGCCGGCCACACCCCGCGGCATCGTCGTGGGAAGAGACATGCCCCAGGACGTACTGGAAAAAGCCAGGGCCGCCGAACAACTGCGGCGGGAACGGGCCGATCTGCTGGATCTGACCGAGGATGATTTTGGTTGGCTCACCGAGGACAGTCCCTGAACCGGGAGCCTCAATCAGAAGTTAACTGACGCTATCCTGATAGCAGCGGGCCGGGCATAAAAACCCGGCCCGTTTTGTATGTACTGTCGTCACGGACCGGCATGATCAACCAACGGCGATAGGCTCCCAGGTTTTTACCCGCTCTTTCAATTCAGGCACTGAATGCCGACAGGTACCCGCCTGGTCGATCAGCTTGCGCTCGCAGACATCACAGCGTACGCATTCCTTGAAATCAATCTCATGACCACGAATGGCGCCGGTGGGACAGGCCTGCTCGCACACCTTGCAAAGCTGGCATTGCTCCACCCGTTTGATACGCCAGGGGGAAATCAGGGCCGTCAAGCCCAGGGCAGCACCCAGAGGACAGGCATAGCGACAGTAGAACCGGGGCACGATGGCGGCTGCCACCAGTATTGCCGCCAGAATTAGCCACAGGATGGCAGACTGACTGAAGTAGAATGCTGTACCAAAGGGTTCAAAATACTGGAACAGGCTAAGCTCACTATAGGTCAGCGCCATGGCCAGCAGAAACAGCAGAATGCCGTACTTCAGATAAATCAGCTTGTCATGCCAGGCCTGGGGCATCTTGCGCTGCCAGGAGTTCGGCAGCAGGCGTGTCATGAAATCCTGCAAGGCACCAAAGGGGCAGAGGGAGGAACAGAACACCCGCCCCCAGAACAGGGTGGTGACCACGGTAAACACGATAATCAGTAACAGTGGCAAGTCCTGCAGAAACATCCCCGGCCCCATCTTGATGCCATTGGTGATATGGGAAACAGAAACAAAGCCACCATCAATCCAGCCCAGATAGATCAGGGTGCAGGCCAGAGTCAACCAGCGCAGGCCCGCACTCTTGCGCAGAAAGGATGTCATCACTAGAGCCAGTATCACCAGCAGGGCAAACACCTGCAGCCAGGGGGCATTGTTGATCAGGGAGGCGAAGGTGCCTTCTTCGGTGAAATCCATGGCATCATCAGGCTCGGGCAAGTATTCGGCCGGAATCTCCGTGCCCTGGGCCAGGGCAAGTGGGAGAGCTGGCACCTGATACTCAACGCTCATGCTTTGCTGCAAGCTGCCATTTTCCTCACTGGCGTCATAGATCACAGTAAACGGCTGACTGAGATCGACATCGGTGTCCATGACAATGGCACCGGCGAAACGCACCTGATCTGTGATTTTGCCCGCCTCCGCACTGCCCACATAGACAAAGCGACTGCGCGGTACATTGATAAACAGATCGCCCTGCTCTATGGCCAGGCGCTCCTGACGGAATGGCCGGGAGGCATCACCGTCGATGCCCACCAACAGCATATTGCCATTGCGTACCCGATTACTGGCTTCCCGGTCGGCCCGGGAATAGTCATCGCTACCCACCAGTAACTCGCCCAGGCCATCGTGGGCCATGAAGGCGATGTCCAGTTTCAGAACCGTATTGTCGTCGGGATAGCGATAGTCCATTTCAGCCACCAGCCCGCTGGCCTTCATGTCTTCCCAGGACTGCTCGCCCAGAACCCGCAGGGCTATGGCATCTGAATTGACCTCGGCCACGAATTCGGAATCCGCCAGATAGGCCCGGGTCACCCGCCGGGCTGCATTGCGCACCCCTCGCGATACTGCCCAACTGGTAATGGTAGCCCGGGACACGCCATCAATATCGCGTCCCACACGGAAACCATCGCCAACCGTTTTGTCAGCGAACTGATTCGGAAAGCCTTCGGTATTGAGAAAATCACCGCGAATGCTTTTATAGGATTCACGGTAGTAGAGAATTTCGATGCCGGTTATGCTGCCCTGCAGGTCCAGTCCCACCAGCACTTCGATGGGGGCGCTGTAGCCCACCTCTTCCGGCGGCAGGTCCGGCGTCTCAAACAGATAGCCGATCAGCTCCGGCTCGCCACCGCCGGGATCATCTTTAAAGGCGCGATACACCGGCGGCTCACCGCTTTTGCCGGAAAAGCTGTCGGCGTCCGGAAACACCTGTTTGAGCTGCTCGGTACTGACTTCATTGAGAGACGCCGCTTGCAGCGGCGATATCATGAATATCAGGCTAAATAACTGGAGAAATACGGCAAGTCTGGCGCGGGGGCCAAATAGCAAACTGCTGGCTGTCATTACTGCTCACACCTGCTTGTTGTTGTGTTGTTACAGGGGATCTGGCTGGCTGGGGCTATTTAAGCAAAAAGTCCCGGCTGTTTCAGCACTTTTATCCAGTTCCCCCGCTACAGCGCTGGCGCCGCAAGACGGGTCCGGCCGCCAATGCTATGCTTCCGATACGTCCATCGGAGGTTTTCATGAATCGTTTGTTCGTCTTGCTCGTCTCATTTTGCTGTCTGCTTGCCCTGCCTCTTTCCCTGGCCCAGGGCCAGGAACGCCCCCGGGCCCGGGAAGCCGGGCTGGTGGTGGGAATATTCGAACCCGGCCCGCTCAATGCCATCACCGATGTAGAAGGTGTCCTGGTGGGTCAGGAAACCGTGATCGAAGGGGATGATATCCGCACCGGAGTCACCGCCATTATTCCGGCACCGGGTAATCTCTACACGGACCCGGTGCCGGCCTGGGTGCATATTGGCAATGGCTACGGCAAACTGATCGGCGAGACCCAGATTCGTGAATTTGGCGAGATCGAAACGCCAATACTGCTCACCTGTACCCTCTGCGTCTGGAGCGCTGCCAATGCCCTCAAGGAATGGGTCTATGAGCAACCCGGTATGGGCGAGCACACAGTCAATCCGGTAGTGGGCGAAACCAATGATGCCCGGGTCAACAATATGTGGGCCGACCCCATACAGCGCCAGCAGGTCTTCGCCGCGCTTGATAAGGCCAACAGCGGACCGGTGGCAGAAGGCAGTGTCGGCGCTGGCACCGGTACCCAGGCCTTCGGCTGGAAAGGCGGCATTGGCAGCAGCTCCCGGGTGTTGCCGGAGCAACTGGGCGGCTATACCGTTGGCGTGCTGGTACAAACCAATTACGGGGGCGTCATGAGCATCAATGGCGCACCGGTGGGGCGCGAACTGGGCACCTACCCTTACCGTGACAATCTGCCCATCAGCGATGATGGAGAAAGAGAGGATGGCTCCATCATGATTGTGGTGGCCACCGACGCGCCTCTGAATGCTCGCAATCTGGATCGCCTCGGCACCCGCGCCATCATGGGCCTGGGCCGCACCGGCTCCTATGCCAGCAATGGCTCCGGAGATTATGTCATTGCCTTCTCCACTGACCCCAGGGTGCGCAAAGCCCGCGCTGCCAGCGAGCCCATCATGACTCCGGAGTTAAGCAATGGCGCCATGTCACCACTGTTTGCCGCCACCGCTGAGGCCACCGAAGAAGCCATCTACAATGCCATCTTCAAGGCCACCACGGTTAGCAGCAGCCGCGGCGAATTGCGCGCCGTGCCACTGGAGCAGTTACTGGATATTCTGGACCGCCATGGCGTGCTGAACTGGGACCAACGCCTGCCGCGGCCCTGAATACGCCCTTGACCTCAAGGCTGAAGGCGTGATTTGCTTTGCGAAACCGCGTTTGAGATGAAAGCTGACATGCCATGCTTTCAAGGCATTCCAGCGTAAAACGGATTGGCAGCCGTCAATACCCTCAGGGAACAGCACTGCACTCGAATGGTTTCTGGCATACATTCTCCACAGCGTCCACTGCGACTGGCCCTGCTGAAGCTCGTGGCCGGACTCAGCCTGCTCGGCGCCGGCAGCCTCAGTAGCCAGGCACAGCAGGACAGCGAGTTCGATGCCAGCAAGGTTGTGCATCTGCTGCAGGAACCCAGACACCGCACCGTGTATCGCGATGGCGGCGTGTTTCTGCTGGATGTGCAGGTCAATCCACGGGACAGCACCTATCCCCATACCCATAATCAGGCCATCCTGCTCACCTATATCCGGGATGAAAATGGCCCCCGACTGGGCGAGGTTATCGCCCGCACCGACTATGTCAGCAAACCCCTGACCCATGTAGTGGACAATCCCGGCCCCGGGATGCTGCACATCATGGCCATGGTCAATGACAATCAGGGCCTGCGCAGCGACAGCGACGATGCCCCCAGCGGGCTTGGGCAGGAACCGGATATCAGCAATCCCTGGTTCCGTTCCTGGCGCATCGAATTGCCGCCTGGTGAACAAACCACGTTCCAGACCCATAGAAATCCCACCGCCATTATTCTGGCCAATCCAGGGCTGCTTCATGTCAGCCGCAATGATGGTCATATACACGAACTGGCCCATCCCGGCGCCTGGGCCTGGCGTGAAGCCGACTCGCCTTTCATGCTGCGCAATATTGGCGAGCAGACTGCCATTGTAGTGATCAACGAAAGCCGTCGCCGTCGCAACTGAGCAGCAGCCAGGGCCCGACACACTTGAACTGCGGACATAAAAAAACCCGATCACAAGTGATCGGGTTTTTTTTATTGCGGTCTGATCAGGCCTGAATCAATGCGGCGCACTGAATCAGGCCACAAGGATCAATGACCGCCGCTTTCCTCTTCCATGGCAGCAGGCAGCGCCATGGCAGTCAGAGTGGAGCCGGTTTGCAGGATGACGTACTGATGACCGTCATGCTGCCAGGAGCTCATGCCATAGCCACTGCGGGCCGGTGCTTCGATCTCACCAATAATTTCACCGCTGTCCTTGTCGATGGCCCACAGCATGGGCGTGCCATCAGAAGCAGCATCGGAATAGATCAGCATATTGGCGGTAGCCACCATGGGAATCAGGGCACCGGTGCCGGTATTGCCATACTCGGACTCGGGCACGCCTGCTTCTTCGAAAGCGCGCTTGTAACGATCGGGCGTTTCACCGGTGGGAATCATCCACTTGTGCTCACCGGTATTCAGATCGATCGCCGTAATGCGGCTGTAAGGCGGCTTCAGATACGGCAAACCATTGGCCATACGCGGCGGACGCGCGGTGGCACCGGGCACACCATTGGCAAACTGGGCCGTGGTTGTACCGGTTGAGTTGGGGAAGAATACATCGGACTCTTCTCCCGGAATTACACGCAGGGCAAAACAGGAGCTGTGTGAATTCACAAACACCACACCGCTTGTCGGGTCGGCTACCGGTGGTCCATTGATATTGGCACCGCCGGATCCGCCCGGGCAGTTCATGGCAGCATACTTGCCGGCCGAGTTGCCATCATGGATCGGCGGGTTGAACAGGCCGCCCATGACATAGTCTTCCAATGCTTCCAGCGCCATTTCTCTCAGCTCCGGCGTGAAATCAATCAGATCATCTTCACTGATGCCCTGGATATCATAAGCCGCAGGTTTGGTAGGATGAGGCTGGGTTGGAGACAGGATTTCACCGGGCACTTCCGATGCCGGTACCGGCCGATCCTCGATGGGCCATATGGGCTCACCGGTCAGGCGGTTGAAGGCATACAACCAGGACTGCTTGGTGGCCTGGGCCACGGCGGGAATCTGGCGACCGTCCACTTCCACATCCAGCAGGATGGGGGCGGTGGGGGTATCGAAGTTCCAGACATCGTGCTTGACGAACTGGAAGTGCCAGGCGCGTTCGCCGGTGCGGGAATCCAGGGCAATCAGACTGGTCCCGAAGAGGTTGTCACCGGGACGGAATCCACCGTAGTAATCGATGGTGGGTGGATTGGTGGGTACAAACACCAGGTTGTTTTCCGGGTCGGCTGACAAGGGTGCCCAGGAGGAGATATCACCGGTCCATTGCCAGGCATCATTTTCCCAGGTTTCGTGGCCATACTCGCCAGGCTGGGGGATGACATTGAACTTCCACTTGAATTCACCGGTGTTCTTGTCATAAGCAAGAATGTCACCTGGCACGTTCTCAATGCGCGCCTGATGGTAGCCCTGCTCGGCGGAGTTACCCACCACAATAGTGTCATTAACTACGATCGGTGGTGAAGAAGAAGTGATATAGCCTGTTTCCAAGGGGATGCCCTCATAGGGGTCATAGGGGTGGCCCAGGTCTTTCAGCAGATCTACCACACCGGTGTCGGGAAAGCCGTCAACTGGCACAGGCGTGCCCCAGTCATCCAGCGGCAAACCGGTTTTGGCATCCAGCGCCACCAGGAAAAAACCCGGCGTTACGATATAGACCACGCCTTTGCCATCGATATAGCCAAAGCCAACGCCCTTGCCGTAGTCAGCACGCATGGAATACTCCTGACGCGGCGTGTCCGGCAGTCGGAAAGACCATTGGGTCTCACCGGTCTTGGGGTCGATAGCCACCACATGGCGGTTATAGCCCGCCACGGTGTAGAGCATGCCATCGATGTAGGACGGGGTGGAACGACCACTGGCAGCACCGAAGCTGGCACCATCCCATTCCCAGGCGACTTCCAGGTCTTCGAAATTGTCTGCCGTGATTTCCGCGGCCGGGGAGTAACGAGTGTGGGCATAGTCACTGCCCAGGGTAAACCACTCGATGCTCTCCTGCGCCGCCACTCCGGTGGACAGCATGGGCATCATTAGGCTAAGGACGGCAATCAAAACCTTCCTTAAATCAAGAAATTGCATTTACTTCTCCTCTTTGCATGTAAGGCAGAAACCGACCCCCGGGGCCGACTCCTGTGGGACTCTTGC
>JALEHB010000145.1 GCA_022763285.1 Pseudomonadales bacterium
GCCCCAGTATCCAGGTCACCATATCGATGGAATTGTCGGCAGCATCGAGCTGGTCAAAATTGGTCTTGCTGACACGCACATTATCCAGCCGCGCTGCACGCTGCGCTGGCGCATCGCCATAGAAAGAGTCGAATGAAGGTGGATTCTGCATAACCACCGATCCGGCAGGCCCGACCGTCCGGCTGAGGATCTCGGTGTAGTAGCCGGTACCGGCTTCCATTTCAAAAACATCCATGCCCGCTTCGATTCCCGCAAAGGAAAGGACTTCCAGAGGCATGCGGCGGCCATCATCGGCCGCATCTTCCGCGGGCCGGTCACCGTGAATAAGGGCATTGGCCACCAGCTCGGCTGAGCTGTCGGCGAGGGCAGTACTGGCAGTGAACAGACTGAGCAAGGTCAGAAGCAGATGCGGGCTATTCAGTAGCTTGTTGTTGCTGTTTTTCATGTCATTCTCCTCGGGCTGTCTCGGCATGGCCTGGCAGCTCGGTTTTGCGTTAGGTTTCCATCATAGCAGTGTTATTCGCTGCGGGGCGATCCGGAAAAGCTCCTGATCCCGGCCGTGGCAGTGCGGCTGCAGCACTCTTACCCTTGCCTGTAAATAAGGATAGACTTGCCACAAGTTTTTTACCGGGAAGGCACGGCCCATCCATGTTTCGACGCCTGCAACACTGCCACAATGTTGAAGACCTGCGCCTGTTGGCCAAGCAGCGCCTGCCCGGGCCCATCTTCCATTATATCGATGGCGCCGCCGACGATGAGGTGACTTATCGCCGGAATACCTCAGCCTTTGAGGACTGCGATCTGGTACCCAATGTGCTGGCAGGCGTGGAAGAGGTAGACATGTCGGTGGAAGTGCTGGGGCAGCGCCTGGCCATGCCCCTGTTTTGCTCCCCCACCGCCTTGCAGCGCCTGTTTCACAAGGACGGCGAGCGGGCCGTGGCCAGAGCAGCGGAGAAATTCGGTACCTATTTCGGTGTATCGGCCCTGGGCACCGTGAGCCTGGCGGAAATTGGCGACATGATCAGCACGCCGAAGATGTTCCAGTTTTATTTTCACAAGGACCGGGGCCTCAATGATGCCATGGTGGAACGGGCCCAGGCAGCCGGCTTCGATGCTCTGGCCCTGACTGTTGACACCATTACCGGGGGTAATCGCGAACGGGATTTGTACACCGGCTTTACCTCACCACCGCGTCTGACCCTGAAGAGTCTGCTCAGCTTCGCCATGCACCCTGGCTGGGCCAGGGACTATTTCTTTGGTGAAGCCTTTGAACTGGCGGAACTGAAGGACTTTGTCAGCAAGGGCTCCAATGTAGCGGTCTCTGTTGGTGATTATTTTGCCGAAATGCTGGACCAGTCCATGGATTGGTCCGATGCCGAAGCCCTGCGCGCCAAATGGGGCGGCCCCTTTTGCCTGAAAGGCATCATGAGTGTGAGTGACGCCCGCAAGGCGGTGGACATCGGTGCCGATGCCATCATGGTATCCAACCACGGTGGCCGACAGCTCGACGGTTCCCGCTCACCTTTCGATCAGATCGCCGAAATTGCCGATGCCGTGGGTCATCACATCGACATCATTTGTGATGGCGGCATTCGCCGCGGCAGCCATGTCCTGAAAGCCCTGGCCGCCGGAGCCAAAGCCTGTTCCGGGGGTCGCCTCTACCTTTATGCCCTGGCCGCCGCCGGTCAGCCCGGGGTGGAAAAGGCACTGGGTAACTTGCGGGCCGAAATCGAGCGGGACATGAAGCTCATGGGTGTTACCCGACTCGATCAACTCAATCGCGACATGTTGCGCTATCGTCAGTAGGAATTCTTCCCATGGTTGATGCTTTTTCCAACAAACTCTGCCCTTGCTGTTCCGGCAAGGTCTTCGAACAATGCTGCCGCCCGTTTCTGAGCGGCAAGAAAGCCCCAAAAACCGTCAAGCAACTGATGCGTTCACGCTATACCGCCTACTTTCTCGGCGGCTGTGGTCAATATCTTTTTGCCACCTGGCATCCGGAAACCCGCAAAGGCGAGAGCCCGGGCAGCCTGTCCATGAAAACCGTGGACTGGCGAGGTCTGGAAATCCTGCTGTGCAAGCAACAGGGCGATGAAGGCATTGTTGAATTCAAGGCCCATTTCATCGACCAGGAGGGTAATGCGGCGGTGCATCATGAGTACTCCCATTTCCTCCGTATCAAGGGATTGTGGTACTACGTGCAGCCGGTCAAACCGCAGGTGGCCGCTAACGGCCAGGCCACTGGCCAGCAAACCCCCGGCGCCGCCGCAGAATAAGCGCAACTGGTCGCAGCCAGTCCCGCCGATTGGGCCTGATAATGGACGCAAACGTCGCGATTGTGTCAAACTTCGGCCCCTGTAAGGCCTGATTAAAGCTTGACCAGAGGCTGCACAGCGATTGCTGCTGATCCAGAGGACTGTGGCGATCACACAGCCAAGTTCGACTTTCCCGCGATCTCCTCGCTGGTACCGTAATTCAGAGAAAAGGTGACTTTGCATGTCCATACGAAATTTGACCTGGGGAATGCTGATCATTGCCCTGCCCCTAAGCCTGACTGCCCAGCAGTCCGATTATCAGGCTGCCATTGACGCAGAGCGATTGGCCCAGGCTGACGAAGAGAACAGCGCCTGGCTGAGCTATGGCCGTACCTATGATGAGCAGCGCTTCAGCCCGCTGGACCAGATTAACCAGGAAACCGTCGCCGATCTGAGCCTGGCCTGGTATGCCGATATGACCACCAGCCGTGGTCAGGAAGCCACCCCTCTGGTGGTGGACGGCGCCCTGTATATTTCCACCGCCTGGAGCCATGTGCATGCCTATGATGTGCGCACCGGCCAGCATCTGTGGAGCTATGACCCGCAGATCGATCCGGCCAAGGGCCGCGATGCCTGCTGCGATGTGGTCAATCGTGGCGTCGCTGCCTGGGATGGCAGCATTTTTGTCGGTACTCTGGATGGCCGCCTGGTCGCACTGGATTCCGAAACCGGTGAAGTGCAATGGGAAGTTGTCACCGTCGATCAGGATCTGCCCTACACCATTACCGGCGCACCGCGGGTAGTAAAAGGCCTGGTGATGATCGGTAATGGCGGCGCCGAATACGGCGTGCGTGGCTATGTCGATGCCTATCATGCCGAAACCGGGGAAATGGCCTGGCGCTTTTATACTGTGCCCGGCAACCCGGCCGATGGATTCGAGAACGACCTGATGGCCAATGCCGCCCAGACCTGGACCGGTCAGTGGTGGAACCTCGGTGGCGGCGGTACCGTCTGGGATGCCATGGCCTATGACCCGGAACTGGATCTGCTCTATATCGGCGTGGGCAACGGCTCCCCCTGGAACCAGGCCCTCAGAAGCCCTGAGGGTGGCGACAATCTGTTCCTGTCCTCTATCGTGGCACTGGATCCGGATGACGGCAGCTATGTCTGGCACTACCAGACTGTTCCCGGCGAGACCTGGGACTACACCGCCACCCAGCACATCATGCTGGCAGATATGGAAATCGAAGGCGAACAGCGACGGGTAGTTATGCAGGCTCCGAAGAACGGCTTCTTCTATGTCCTGGACGCTGCCAATGGCGAACTGATTTCTGCCGAACCCTATACCCCGGTAACCTGGGCCACCGGCGTCGACTTGCAAACCGGACGCCCCATTGAAGTACCGGAAGCACGATTCGACAAGACCGGTCAGCCAGCAATTGTGTTACCTGGCCCCCTTGGTGGCCATAACTGGTATCCCATGGCCTATAGCCAGAACACCGGTCTGGTTTATATTCCGGTGACCGAGAATTTCATGGGCTATGTGGCCGACAATGAATTCGTCCCGGATCCCGATGGCTGGAATACCGGCGTCGATTTCCAGCGTGGTTTCCAACTGGTGATGTCCTCGCCCAATCCACCCACCAATGCCTCCCTGCTCAAGGCCTGGGACCCGATTGCCCAGGAAGCCGTGTGGCAGGTCCAGCATGAAGTGGGCACCGGTAATGCCGGCGTGCTGGCTACCGCCGGTGGCCTGGTATTCCAGGGCAATCGTTCTGGCGAATTCGTTGCCTACAACGACGCCACCGGCGAGCGCATCTGGTCAACCGAGGTTCAGGGTGGCGTGATGGCAGCCCCGGCTACCTTCAATGTGGATGGTCAGCAACATGTGGCCTTGCTGGTGGGCTCACCGGCCCTGCCCGAAGGCGTTGTCGCCACTACCACGGCTTCCACCAACAACTCCCGCCTGATGGTATTCCGCATCGGTGGAGAGGCTCAGCTGCCCACCGGCCCGGCGGTTACCGCTACCGGCGACGATGATTTTGTGCTGCCACAGATCGAAGCCACCCACGAACTGATCTCCCAGGGTGAGACTGCCTATAACGACAACTGCGCGGTATGCCATGGTCCGTCGGCCTTCTCTACCCGCCCGGACACCTATCCGGACCTGCGCATGAGTCGCCGCCTGGAAACCGTCGACACCTGGAACGCCGTGGTACTGGACGGCGAATTGCAGGATCGCGGCATGGTGTCATTCGAGGCAGTTCTGGGTGAAGGCGATGCCGAGGCCATTCGTGCCTATGTCATCACCCAGGCCAGCCTGACCCAGTAAGCTCAGCATTCCGTTCCCTGCCCGGTCATCCACCGGGCGGGGTTTTGATTTCGCTCTGATCCGGCTTTTCGGTTTTCATTCGACCTTAGCCCACCCTCCTCTCAAGTTTTACCCGCCCCTCCCCAACAGTGCCTTGCCGCACTGAAACTGCTATCTTTCGCATTCACAAAAAAGGGGAGCCCGAGCGTGAACAAGAACATCCTTTCTGGCCTGTCGCTGGCCGTTTCTGCCACATTGCTGGTGGCCTGCAGCGATTCCAACCAACCCGACAACAGTACCGCCGCCGCGCCTGCAGCCAGCCAGAGCACTACTTGCCAGGCCGCCGACCTGGTGCTCTATAACACCACGGTTTACACCTCTGATGAGCAGCAGTGGACTGCCGAGGCGGTGGCCAGTCTGGGTGAGAGGATTGTGTTCGTCGGCAGCAATGAAGACGTTCAGGACTACCTCTGCGGTGATGCCCGGAGCTTCGACCTGGCTGGCCATGCCGTCTATGCCGGTTTTACCGACAGCCACCAGCATCTGGAAGGGGTGGGCCGACGCACCAAGACCCTGAGCCTGTTTGGCATCCCTACCCTGCAGGAAACCGTGGCTGCCATCGCCGACTGGGCCGATACCATTGACGAAGGTGAATGGGTACTTGGCCGCGGCTGGATCGAAAGAGAGTGGACTGACGAACAACGCTTTCTGACCAGGCACGATGTCGACCCCTTTACCGGCAACAAGCCACTGTACATGCCCCGGGCCGATGGCGTTTCGGCACTGGTCAATTCCGCCGCCCTGGAACTGGCGGGCATCACCCGGGACACCCCGGATCCGGAAGGAGGCCGCTTTGAACGGGATCTGGACGGTACGCCCAATGGCTATGTGCTGGCCAATGCCATGAATGCCTTTCGCGGCATCATTCCCGCCGATAGCGATGAGTATCTCAAGGACAGTCTGGAACGGGGCCTGGCGGCCAACGCCGCCATGGGCTGGACCCAGACCCATGATGCCGGCATGGCCTATCGTCAGGTGGAAATCATGCGCGAGATCGAGGCTGAAGGCGGCATGAAACACCGCGTCTATGCGGCCATGCCCATTGATGAGGCCGAGCAAATGCTGGCCATGGGGGTGCAAACCAGTCCCAATCGCCTGTTTGAGGTGCGCGGTATCAAGGTGTTTATTGACGGCACCCTGGGCTCACGTGGTGCGGCGCTGATCGACAACTACTCCGATGCCGACCACAACGGCTTCATGAATCGCACCACCAAGGAAGAACTAATGCCGGTGTTGTATCAGTCACTGCGTGATGGTGTCCAGATCTGGACCCATGTGATCGGCGACCGGGCCGTACGCTCGCTGCTGGACTGGTACGAAGAAGCCTATAACGCGGTGCCACAAAGCGAATGGGCCAGCACCGACCTGCGCTGGCGCATGGAGCATGCCCAGATCATTCCTCCCGCAGATCAACAGCGTTTCGTGGAGCTCAATGTCATTCCCTCCATGCAACCCAGCCATGGCATCGGCGACCTGAACTTCGCCCCGGCCCGACTGGGTGCAGACCGTCTGGGCTATGCCTATCCCTGGCAGCAACTGGTGGAGCGTGGCCTGCGCATCATCGCCGGCTCTGATGCCCCGGTGGAAGCCGGCGATCCACGCATCGAGTTTTACGCTGCCGTGGCGCGCAAGCGCCTCGATGGTAGCTCCGGCGCTGGCTGGCATCCGGAGCTGGCAGTGTCCCGCGAAACTGCCCTGTTGATGCTGACCCTGTGGCCCGCCTGGGGTGCGTTCCAGGAAGAGGACCGCGGCTCTATCGAAGTGGGCAAGCTGGCAGATTTTACCGTCTTCGACCAGGATTTGATGACGATTGCCGAGGCCGAAATCCTCAACAGCGAAAATGTCATGACAGTGGTAGGTGGGCAGATCAGCTACCAGCGCCCATAGCATTCAGAGCAGGCCGGGATTCCTGTCCCGGCCTGTGCTTAAATGCGATTGAAAGGCCCCCTTATCCACTGGTAAAAACAAAAAGGAGAAACCCCGTGCTGACCCGTCGACTCTCCCTGCTATTTTCCTCATTGTCGATTTCCCTGTTGCTGTTGGCCCCGGCCAGCCAGGCGCAAATCACCGATGACCTTGAAGATGAGGCAGTAGCCTGGCTGCAGCAACTCATCCAGATAGACACCATTAACCCGCCGGGCAATGAGACCCGGGCAATGGAATTCTTTGCCGACATTTTTGATGCCGAGGGCATCGCCTACGAGACTGCCGAAAGTGCGCCCGGGAGAGGCAATATCTGGGCCCGCCTGGAAGGTGGCGACGAGCCTGCCCTGATTCTGTTGCAACACACCGATGTTGTACCGGCCAATGAAGAATTCTGGACCATCCCGGTACTGTCCGGTGCCATCCGTGACGGCCATATTCTGGGCCGCGGCGCGCGGGACATGAAGGGTCTGGGCAGTATCCAGCTTGCCACCTTTCTGGCTCTGCACCGCAGCGGTGTAGAGTTGAACCGCGACATCATTTTCCTGGCCACGGCCGATGAGGAGGCCGGTGGCTTCTATGGTGTGGGCTGGCTGATCGATAATCGCCCGGAAATTTTCGAGGGCGCCGGTTTTGTACTGAATGAAGGCGGCGGTGCCAGTCACGATCACGAGGAAGGAGAAATTGTCTTCGGCGTGGAAGTGACACAAAAAGTACCGGTCTGGCTGCGCCTGACTTCCGTCGATACCCCGGGGCACGGCTCTTCGCCGCGACCGGATACGGCGGTTTCCCGCATCGTCGAGGCCCTGCACATCATCCAGAATAACCCCCTGCCGCCCCGCGTTATTGGCCCGGTTGCCAATTACTTTGACGGCCTGGCGGTGGATATGAGCCCGGAATGGGCGCCTTTTTATGCCAATATCGAACAGGCTATTGAGGATCCTGATTTCCTGGCCCGTCTGCATGCCGAGCGACCTGGGCATCATTCCCTGATCCGTGACACCTGCTCCCTTACCCGCATGCAGGGCTCCAGCAAGATCAATGTCATTCCACCCACAGCCTGGGCCGAGATTGACTGCCGCATCCTGCCGGACAAACCGGCCGGCCAGTTCATCTCGGAACTGCAAGCCCTGATCGCCGAAACCGACGTAGAGATTTCCACCATCATGGCCTTCACTCCGGCCATCTCCGAAACCAATACCCGCCTGTTCAATGCCATCGAATCGGTGACTCAGGAATTACATCCCGGCTCCCGGGTGCAGGCCTCGGTCAGCACCGGCTTCACCGACAGCCATTTCACCCGCGATCTGGGTATTGTGAGCTACGGCTTCAATCCGTTGATTACTTCGACCGATGAACATACCGGCGTCCATGGTAATGACGAGCAGGTGCCGGTGGACCGGTTTCGCCGCGCCGTCAGCGATTATTACGCGGTGGTGCGCAATGTCGTAATCGATTGAAAGAAATTTCGCCGCCAAAGCTGCCAGCGACCCTGCTGGCAGCTATACTTAAGGCTGCATGACAGCCGCCATCGAAACAGTTCAGCACAGCCCGCAATCGATCCTGGAAACCGTCTTCGGTTTCGATCAGTTCCGACCTCCCCAGGATGCCATCATCGACACCCTCATGGCCGGCGGCGACGCCCTGGTCCTGATGCCCACCGGTGGCGGTAAATCCTTGTGCTATCAGATACCTGCCCTGGCACGGGAGGGCTGTGGCGTAGTGATATCCCCGCTGATTGCGCTGATGCAGGATCAGGTGAATGCCCTCAAGCTGTTGGGCGTGCGGACCGCTTTCCTGAATTCCACCCTGGACTTCAGCGAAGCACAGGAGATCGAACAGGCCCTGCGCAGCGGCAATCTCGATCTTCTATATATTGCCCCGGAGCGGCTCACCCAGGCGCGCAGCATCGAACTGCTCAAGGCCAGCAAGATTGCCCTGTTCGCCATTGATGAGGCCCACTGTGTGTCCCAGTGGGGCCATGACTTTCGTGCCGACTACCTGCAACTGACTCTGCTCCATGAACTGTTTCCGGACATCCCCCGGGTAGCACTGACGGCAACCGCCGATGCCCGCACTCGCCAGGAAATCGTGTCACGCCTGCAGCTGGATCAGGCCAGCCAGTTCATCGCCGGTTTTGACCGGCCCAATATTCGCTATCGCATCGGCCTGAAAAACAACGGCAAACAGCAACTGCTGAAGTTTCTCAAGGAAGAACACCCCCATGACGCCGGTATTGTCTATTGCCTGTCCCGGCGCAAGACTGAAGAAGTGGCCCAGTGGCTGCGCGACCAGGGCTTTACGGCGATGGCCTACCACGCCGGCCTCAGCGCCGAAATACGCGCCAGCAACCAGGCCCGTTTCCTGCGTGAGGAAGGCATCATCATCGTTGCCACCATTGCTTTTGGCATGGGCATCGACAAACCGGATGTGCGCTTTGTGGCTCATCTGGACCTGCCCAAAACTGTGGAGTCCTATTATCAGGAAACCGGCCGTGCCGGTCGCGATGGTCTGCCTGCCGATGCCTGGCTGGTATACGGCCTGCAGGATGTCATCAAACTGCGGCAGATGATGGAGGGCAGTCAGGGCAATGAGGAACACAAACGCGCCGAGCAGCACCGTCTCAATGCCATGCTGGGTCTGTGTGAGATCACCTCCTGCCGCCGTCAGGCCCTGCTGGCCTATTTTGGTGATGAACTGGAAAAGCCCTGCGGTAACTGCGATACCTGCCTGCAGGCACCCGAAACCTGGGATGCCACCGAGGCAGCCCGCAAGGCACTGAGCGCCGCCTGGCGCACCGGTCAGCGTTTCGGTGTCAACCATCTGATTGACGTACTCCGGGGCAGTAATAGCGACAAGATCTTCCAGTTTGAGCACCAGAATCTACCGGTCTACGGCATTGGCGATGAACTGGATAACAACCAGTGGCGCTCGGTGTTCCGCCAGCTGGTGGCCCGCGGTTATATGAGTGTGGATATGGAACGCTATGGCGCCTTGCGTCTGGAAGAGAAATGCCGGCCGCTGCTGCGCGGTGAACAAGCCATCGAATTGCGCAAGGACATCAAGCTCAAATCCGCAAAAGCGAAGAAGCCCAAAGTGGAACTGGCAAGCGACGCCGATGTGGATCTGTTTGAAGCCCTGCGGGCCTGTCGCAAACAGTTTGCTGACGAGCTAAACGTGCCGCCCTATATGATCTTTCATGACAGCACCCTGCAGGAGATGTGCATCAGCAAACCGCGCAACATGGAAGAGTTTGCCGAGATCAGCGGCGTTGGCGAGCAGAAACTGGAAAAATACGGCCCCGGCTTTCTGGAGGCCATCACTCGGTTCCAGAGCGCCTGATCAGGCCACCGCATGGGAATGACGGGGATTTTTCAGCAGCAGCACCAGCGGTGCCGAGGCCAGGACGATCCACATCATCAGTTTGAAATCATTCACATAGGCAATCGTCATGGCCTGCCGGCCGATCTCTGCGCCGAGCAGTGACAAGGCCGCTTCACCACCCTGCTGCATCACAGATTGTGGTAGCAACTCTGGCGCAAGACCAGCAGTAAAGGGCGTCACCAACTCCGACAGGTAGGCGCCATTGATCTGGGCATTGCGTCCCAGTACCACCATCACCAGAGAAATGCCGATACTGCTGCCAATGTTACGCACCAGGGAGAACACCGAGGCCGCCTCGGTGCGGTAGTGTGGCTCCAGCGTGGCATAGGCAATGGTGCTCAGGGGGACGAAGATAAATCCCAGGCCAAAACCCTGCAGGGCACCGCTCCAGACCAGCATCTGCGCCGGCACAAAGGTGGAAAATCCGGTCATGTAGTTCAGTGACAATACCGTCATTGCCAGGCCAAACAGGATCAGGACACGGGGATCCATGGTATTCACCAGCCTGCCCACTATCATCATGGCAATCATGGTGCCGACGCCACGGGGCGCCATCAGAATGCCCACATCCAGCACCGGGTAACCCATGAGGTTCTGTAAATAGGGCGGCAACAGGGCCATGGTAGCCAGCAGGATGATGCCGGTGAAAAAGATAAAAAACAGGCTGGTGACAAAATTGCGATCGACAAACATGGCCGGCGTCAGGAACGGATGCTTTTCCTGGCGCGAATGAATCAGATACATCCACAATGAGGCGCCGGCCAGGGCGCAATACAACCAGATTTCGCGGGATGAAAACCAGTCCGCTGACTCACCCCGGTCGAGAAACAACTGCAGGCAACCGATCATCAGGGACAGAGTGACAAAGCCGAACTTGTCAAAGGGCCGCTTTATCCGTTCGCTATCGGGCATGTGCATGAACAGCACCAGAAAGCTGATCACCCCCAGTGGCAAATTGATAAAAAACACCCAGCGCCAGTTGTAGTTTTCCGTCAACCAGCCTCCCAGGGTCGGGCCCAGGATTGGGCCGATCATCACTCCCACACCCCACAACGCCATGGCACTGCCGTGTTTTTCCTTCGGATTGATGTCCAGCAAGGTAGACTGGGCCAGGGGCACCATACTGGCACCGAAGCAGCCCTGCAGCACCCGGAACAGCACCATTTCCTCGATCGAGCTGGCGATGCCGCAAAGCAGGGAACTGAAGGTGAAACCGGCAATGGCCAGGGTATAGATTCGCTTGCGTCCGAAGCGGCCAGCCAGCCAGCCCGTCGGCAGGGTCATGATGGCTGAGGCAACGATATAGGATGTCAGGACCCAGACGATCTGGTCCTGGGTTGCCGACAGGCTGCCCTGCATATGGGGCAGGGCCACGTTGGCGATCGTGGTATCCAGCACCTGCATGATGGTGGCCAGCATGATGCAAAGGGTCACCAGACCCCGGCGCGGAAACTGCTCGCTACTGCTGTTGGACATTGGCCCTGCCTAGCGGCTGGCGAGGCCGGGAAGATGCCTTTCCTGACCGGTATCCACACGCACGGTGGCGCTCAGGCCCGAGGCCAGGGCCGGAGTACCGGCGTAGTCATCCAGAGCCAGTCGCACCGTCACCCTCTGTACAACCTTGATCCAGTTGCCGGAGCTGTTCTGGGCCGGCAACAGGGCGAACTCGGCGCCGGTGGCCGGCCTGATGCTGGCCACATGGGCATGCCAGCTATGCTCGGGATAGCTGTCTATATGCACCTCTGCCGCCTGCCCAACCTGCAGGTTGGTCAGATCTGTTTCCTTGAAATTCGCTTCCATCCAGATTTTCTGGTCACTGACCAGACTCATCACCGGCGCCCCGGCAATGACATTTTCTCCCGGATGCATCCCCACATTGACCACTACACCGTCTGTCGGCGCCAGCACTTCCACATGACTCAGGTCCAGACGCGCCTTGTCCAGCTCCGCCAGCGCCGCTCGCACCTGGGGATGCTCGTCTACCGCTGCCGCCGGGTCCATCAGCCGGGCATGCACCACCGCCAGGGCCTGGCGTTTTTCCGCCAGGCTGCGCTCGGCGCTGTCACGGGCATAAACAGCCTGATCATACTGTATTTCAGGCACAGATTTTTCAGCAACCAGGGAACTGAGCCGCTGCACTTCCCGCTCCCGAAAGGCCAGATCAGTTTCTGCCTTGGCGATTTCCAGTTGCTTGTTGGTATATTCCGCGCGCAGGCTTTCGATATTGCTGCGCACATTGGCGAGGTTGGCTTCGGCCCGGGCCAGGGCGATCTTATAGGGGGCGTCATCAACCCGCAATAAAAGCTGACCCTGCACGACCTCATCGCTTTCTTCCACGAGAACATCGGTCACCAGGCCGGAGAGATTGCTGCTGATCGTCAGAATATCGGTCTTCACATAGGCATTGTCGGTACTGACAAAGCGTCCGCCCTGGAGATAGAACCAGCCGGCGATCACTGCAATAGCGATCGGCCCCAGCAGCAGGAAGAGCAGATGTCGCAGGCGTTTCAGCGCGCCAGTGCGAGTCGAAGGGGTAGTTGCGGAGTCAGTCAATTGCTACTCGTCGCTGACGGCGTCAAGAATGGTGAGATTGTCGCGAATGCGGCGCAACACGGATTGGGCGATCGCCTGCTCCTCGTTGCTGATCCCCTTGAGAGCCCGGCGCGTCAGCTTCTGTCCGAGTTTCTGCAGGGATTGCAGCATGGGCCTGGCACGGTCGGTGAGAAACAGACGCTTCGCACGACGATCATCCGGATCATCGCGCCGCTCGACCCAGCCTTCGCCTTCCAGTCGATCGACATGCCGGGCAAGCGTCATCGCGGAAATATCCATGATTCGCGCCAATTCATGCTGGCGCGCACCATCCGAACGCTTCAGATGTGCCAATACAAACCACTGCGCCCGGGTCAGCCCGGTATCCTTTGCCTCACGATCGAATTGACCGCGCATCAGCCGGCCGACATCGTGAATAAGGAAACCAAAACTGTCACGGGGGGTGTTATTCATAGCTTGCTTATTATAAGCAAGCTTACGAAATAATGCAATCAACAGAATCACAGTGCAGGCTGTGCTGAGATTGTCCTGACGCAAGAGTCAGTATCGGGGAATTGCTACCCGAAGCAGGCGCTGCTCAGATTCAGCGCGAAGGAACCACCAGCACGTTGGCATCCACCGCATCCAGCACTTTTTCCGCCGTATTACCGATTACGGCCGCCTTGGCTCCCTGTCGCGAGGCATTGCCTATAATCACCAGATCTGCCTTCACTCTTTCAGCCACTTCGGCAATGACCTTGGCAGGCTGGCCCTCGATGGTATGGGCTTGCTTGACCGGCACATCGAGTTTGGCCGCCAGATCTTCGGGATACACATAGCGCTCGGAGGAAGAGTAGGCGTTCACTGCATGCAGGCTGGCATCGGTGATATTACTACCCAGTGACTGGCCAAAACCGATCACACGCTCGTTCAGAGTGTTATGCAGATCGTCTTCTTTCTTGATATCCAGTGCCACCAGAATGTTAGCCCCGGGCTCCAGCATCTTGCCCTTGGTCATGTAAACCGGGCAGTGGGCGTTGCGCAGCAGCGTCCAGTCCGAGGTCTTGAGCAAGCGACGACCGGCGGCCCAATGAGAGCCGGCAGCCTTGACGATCAGGTTGGCCCCACAACGATCCGCCGCCGGCGCCAGGGCGTCACGCCACTGACTGGTCCACTCCACCTCAACAGCGACATCGGCATTGTCTACCTCAAGGGCTGTCACCATGGCTTCGATCCAGGCGCGATGACGGGCAATCTCCACACGCTTCAGAGCTTCGAGATCACCGGAGGTGGCGCTGCTGAACACTGCGCAATAAATGTGCAGGCTCAAGGCCTTGTTCTGTTGCACCATGTGCACCGCACGCTCCAGCGCGGTTTGCTGATCGGTGGTGGGGTCAATGACCACGAAGACTTTGCTGATCTCGGACATATGCATTACCTGTCAAAAGGAATCTCGATTTCTGGGTTCAGTGTTAATAGTAAGACAGTATCTTGATCCCTGAATTGATTGGGATCAAGACCATTGTGGATGAGCCTGAAAAGCAGTTCTCGTTGTACCGGCAGCTTATTGCATCTGACTGCCATTGCTGACATCGATACCGATTGCCTGCAGCTGCTTTTCGATTACCGGATCCCGGGTCTGCAGCCAGCGCTGATACAGGGCCAGTACTTCCTCGGTACCCAGGCGCTGGCTGCGGGAACAGGCATTGGCCACCATTTCCAGCATGCGGGTAAAGGTATTGGCCAACTCGGAAAATATATGTCGATTGCTGACAGCATTGTCCGCCAGATAGTCATAGGCGCCACCGCCCATACCAATGAAATAATCCTGCTTGATGCCATGACGAGCCCACTTCTGCGGAAACAGCGCCCCCAGGAAAAGCGCCATGTCGCCCAGTTGCTGCAGCAGCAGACAGCGCTCCCGCTCATTACGCGCCTCCAGGGCATCACCATAGAGCAGTGCCAACGGCCGCAGGGTCATGCGCCCGTCCTCATAACTGAACAGCTGCTCCGAGCGTCCAAAGCGGTCGAGCAGATTGCCAAGATACCAGCAGGTATCGTCATGGGGAGGAGGCTGGAAACGTCTGGCATAGCGCGTCAGACGCTCGCTGAAATAGCAGGAAAGAGAAGTTTCAGTTACCGGAACTTGCTGCGGATCAAATCGCATGGACACCTCCAGACTTCGACCATAGCCACAATATAGACCAGATTTTCCGGCCTGATCAATGGCTCCTTATCTTTACCTTCGACCCGAATCGCGAGGATGTTTAGGCTTTTCTGCAGCGAGCCGGGCCTTTTTTAAAAATTGTGAATCCGGGTCTTGAAATCCTCCCCCAGCATCCCTATTTGCGATTTTACCGCAGGGTGGGAGGCCGCGCCTGGACCTCTTTTCCTTATCGCACACCTTGCCCTTTACCGGGCAACAGGCAGCGGTTTCCCACTTTGCCGGTCCAACAAGAATGCGGCATCAGCCAGGTGGCCGGGTTCGGCACCTGACTTGGCCGTTGCTTACAACCTTGAGAGATTTGCTTCTGGAAGGAGGGTTTTCTCATGTCATCAATTCGTCCACTCCAGGACCGCGTAGTTGTACGCCGCCTGGATTCTGAAACCACTACCGCCGGGGGTATTGTTCTCCCGGACTCTGCTGCCGACAAGCCCAATCAGGGTGAAGTCGTCTCGGTCGGCCCAGGCGTACGCCTTGATAATGGCGAGACCCAGGCCGTGGCCGTCAAGCCCGGCGACTGTATCCTGTTCGGCAAATATTCACCCAATGAAATCACCGTCGATGGCGAAGAGCTTCTGATCATCAAAGAGGCCGATATCCTCGCCGTCATTGAGAATGCATCACTGGAGAAAGCAGCATGAGCGCCAAAGACATCCGTTTTTCCGACTCGGCCCGTGAGCGCATGCTCAAGGGCGTGAATGTGTTGGCTGATGCCGTCAAGGCTACCCTGGGCCCCAAGGGCCGCAATGTTGTTCTGGACAAATCCTTCGGTGCCCCCAAGGTCACCAAGGACGGTGTGTCCGTGGCCAGGGAAATTGAACTGGCCGACAAATTCGAAAACATGGGTGCCCAGATGGTGAAAGAAGTAGCGTCCAAAACCGCCGACGTGGCCGGTGATGGTACTACTACTGCCACCGTGCTGGCCCAGGCCATGGTGCGGGAAGGGCACAAGGCTATCGCCGCCGGCTTTAATCCCATGGATTTGAAGCGGGGCATCGATGCGGCGGTCAAGGCGGCTACCGGGCAATTGCACAACCTGTCCAAACCCTGCGACGACAACAAGGCCATTGGTCAGGTGGCTACAGTCTCAGCCAACTGGAATACCGACATCGGTGACATCCTGGCCCAGGCCATGGAAAAGGTTGGCAAGGACGGTGTCATCACCGTGGAAGAAGGCAAATCCCTGCAGAATGAACTGGACGTGGTTGAAGGGATGCAGTTCGACCGCGGCTACCTGTCTCCCTATTTCGTGACCAATCAGGAAAAAATGCAGGTGGAGCTGGATGAGCCCTGTGTGTTGTTGTTCGACAAGAAGATCAGCAATGTGCGGGACATCGTGCCAATCCTGGAAAATGTTGCCAAGGCCGGCAAGTCCCTGTTGATTGTAGCCGAAGACATTGAAGGTGAGGCTCTGGCGACGCTGGTGGTGAACAATCTGCGCGGCATTATCAAGGTTGCGGCGGTCAAGGCGCCTGGCTTCGGCGATCGTCGCAAGGCCATGTTGCAGGATCTGGCCATCCTCACCGGAGGCACAGTGATCTCCGAAGAAGTTGGCCTGAACCTGGAAGGCACCACCCTGGACGATCTGGGTAGCGCCAAGCGCGTGGTGATCAGCAAGGACAACACCACCGTGGTTGACGGTGCCGGCAAGAAAGCCGATATCGATGCCCGGGTTGCCCAGATCCGCAGCGAGATTGAAAACAGCAGTTCTGACTATGACCGCGAGAAATTGCAGGAACGCGTGGCAAAGTTGGCCGGTGGCGTCGCGGTGATCAAGGTGGGAGCCGCCACCGAGGTGGAGATGAAGGAAAAGAAAGACCTGGTCGACGATGCCCTGCATGCCACCCGCGCAGCCGTCGAGGAAGGCATCGTCCCTGGTGGTGGCGTGGCCCTCGTCCGGTCCGCAGACGCCATCCGCGACCTGGTCGTTACAGCCAACGAAGACCAGAAGATCGGCGTCAACATCGCCCTGCGCGCCATGGAAGAACCGTTCCGGCAAATTGTCAGCAACGCCGGGGTTGAACCCAGCGTCGTGCTGGATAAAGTCCGTAACGAAGCTGGCAGCCAGGGCTCCAACTATGGCTACAATGCCCAGAGTGGTGACTATGGCGATATGCTGGAGGCTGGCATTATCGACCCTACCAAGGTGACCCGTTCGGCCTTGCAGAACGCCGGTTCCATTGCCGGCCTGATGCTCACCACGGAAGTGATGATCACCGACAAGGCCGAAGAGAAATCCGGCCACGGTCAACACGCCGACATGTCCGGCATGGACTTCTAGCCCGAGCGCCAACCCCTCCGGCGCTATTCTGCGAAGGCGCCTGGCGCCTTCGCATCTCTTCCTTTTTCAGGCTTTTCTTCACCCCTCAAGCCATGGGCTTTCAGGGAAGTCGCCCCGCGACCCTGAAACTGGTGATAATCCGTTTCCAACGGTAACACCTTGAATAAAAACCTGTTTTAACCGTTGCAGCTGGCTGGCAGGCCTGTTAGAAATAGAACACTGGATCGATCAGGGGCTCAATAAATCGTCTCCTCAGATCGATCCAGAAAACAAGAACCAGCAGCACCTTGCTTATAACAACAACACAGAAAGACAAAGGGGCTATCGATGCTTGCAAAAAATCTGGCTTTTTATGCCTTTGCCATCGGCACCATCGCACTCATCGTTGTATTGCCGGCACTGTATACGGTCTGATCAAGAGCGGTAATTCAAGACCTGTAAACAGAGTCTGATCGGCTTGCTGCACTGAACCAGTGCAGCGGTCCAGTGCGCTGGATACTGTTCTGCTGGCGTCCTGCAAAAGGGTCTATACATTGTAAAAACCAGCCTCAGCGCTGGCCTGCCAAGACCCTGCGTGCTAACCCTGGCATGCATCACCTCCTGCCGTCGTTGACTTTTGATCCTTCATTCCACTCCCGACGTATGAACCTGTCTATACCAGGCGTAGTTTGTCGCGTTCACACTGCGCTAACGGCAGAATTTCGATAGGGTTGTCGTTTTGAGCAAATTCAACACCAGCCAACAAGACCCCGAATTATGCAGTTGAAGCACTTGTCAGGATTACATGTTTCCAGCCTGATCCTCCTGTTTGGCATACAGCCCCTGTTTGCCCAACAAGGGGATGCCGAGGCGGATATACGCAGCCCCGAACAACAGGAGGCTGAAGGCTCGGATTCTACCGTCGTCTACCATGCGGACTTCTTCGCCCAGTACAATCCGGTTTCCGCCAATGACATGCTGGACCGGATTCCGGGCCTGGATCTGGGTGGTGGCGGTGGCGGAGGTGGCGGCCGTGGCCTTGGCACCGGTGGCAACCTGCTTATCAATGGTCAACGCATCGCTGGCAAGGATAACTCTCCCCGCGACCAACTGGACCGCATCGCTGCGTCCGAGGTCGAACGCATCGAGATTATTCGCGACACCTCCGGGGCACTCAATGTGCGCGGCGCCAGCCAGGTAATCAATGTCGTTCTGACTGCGATGCAATCCCGCAGCAGCGCGACGGTGGAGTTGGTTAACCGCCTGAATCACGACGACACTTTTGAAACCGGCGGATCCGTTGCCTATTCGCGTCAACAGGGCGATTTCCAGGCCCTGGTCAATTTCGAAGCCAGACCCAATTACGAGAATCGCGATAACCGGGAAGTACAACTGGGTCCCGACGGTGAACTGATCGGCACCCTGTTTGAAACCAATATTCGCGACCAGGACGAATATACCTTGTCAGCCAATACCAGTTACGGATTCGGCGCCCATCGTATGCAGTTGAATGCCCAGTACCAGCTTGGTGATCATCCTCGCCCCATCCGCCGCGACTTTGTCGATCTCAGTGGCAGCACCCCGGTAC
>JALEHB010000146.1 GCA_022763285.1 Pseudomonadales bacterium
GAGGCCTGACCATGATGCAGGCTGCCCGGGATGCCCTGGCCGGCTATGGTGAAGACCGGCCCTTGCTGATTGCGGTGACGGTGCTAACCAGTCTGGCCCGGGAAGACCTGCAGCAAATCGGCATCGACAGCAATCCGGAGGAGCAGGTGAGCAAGCTGGCTTTTCTGACCCGCCAGGCCGGACTGGATGGCGTGGTCTGTTCTGCTGCGGAAACCCGCTTGCTGCGGGCGCAGATGCCGGAAGATTTTTGTCTGGTAACGCCGGGAATACGTCGTCCGGAGGACGCCACCAATGACCAGAAAAGGGTGGTAGGTCCGGTGGAGGCCATCAAAAATGGCAGCACTTATCTGGTGGTGGGGCGCCCGGTTACCCAGGCCAGTGATCCAGCCCAGGCCCTTGCGGATTTCAATTCGGCCCTGACTGGCGATTGACAGAATCTGACCTAGACTGATTGTGCGGACTGCTGCAATGCCTATTGGAAAAGGTGATGTGGCAGTTAGTAAAACAATCATTCAAGGAAAGAGGATTCAATCATGCTCAGAAGTCATTTCATGCGGCTTTTCTGTGCCGTTTTCATGGCCCTGTTTGCGCCGCAACTGGTGGCGGCCCAGGAAGCACCCGCCGTCACCCAGCAGCAAGTCCAACTCGATATCAACAGTGCCGATGCGGCCACCATTGCCGCAGCCCTGGAAGGCGTCGGGATGGTCAAGGCCGAGGAAATTGTGGCCTATCGGGAAATGTTCGGTAATTTCAGCAGCATCGAGGAATTGCTGGAAGTGAAGGGGATCGGCGCCGCCACGGTGGAGCGTAACCGCCATCGCATTCTGGTGATCAACGCCCCCTGACGCCAATGGCAGCAGCCACAGCGGTCCAAGGCGTCGTGTACCGGCGCCTTGTGTTGTTCCTTTGCCGGCTCCCGGGGCTGGCTCCTGCGGAGAGTTCTGAAACTGCCCGATTGCCTCGCCTGCTTGCCGCTTTTTCTGCGGTTTAGGACTATAATAGCTGGCTTGATTATCGCTTCAGGCAGTTCATCGATGTCCATTCTGGCCTTGCAAACCGGGGTCTTTGTCAGCGCCGCCGTTCTCACCGGACTCTTTCTCAGGTTAGCCCAATCCCTGCGCCTGCTGGATGAACCGGTCGCTCGCAGCAGTCACCAGCGACCAACACCGGTCGGTGGCGGTATCAGTATTGTGCTCTTGTTTCTGCTGGTCAGTTCCTGGTACTTCCTCATCGGCGCCTTGCCTTTCAATGAGTATATGGCCGTGCTGGCTACCGGCGTGATTGGACTGCTGGGATTTGTCGATGATTTCATGCCGCTGGATTTGAAATGGCGGGTGCCGACCCAGACCTTTGCTGCGCTATGGGTTGTGTTCTGGCTGGGGGACATGCCGGCTGTGAATTTTGCCGGCCTTATGCTGGCCCAGCCCTTGTTGCTGAAGATTCTGGCAGTACTGGCTCTTTTATGGTTGCTGAATCTCTACAATTTCATGGATGGGATCGACGGCCTGGCGGGCAGCGAGCTGGTGTTTGTAACGCTTCTGTCATATTTGTTGCTTATAAACAGCGGTGACGAAGTGAGCGTCATGCTCAGCGCAACCCTGCTGGCAGCGGGGGCGGGCTTTCTGCTCTGGAACTGGCCACCAGCCAGGATTTTCATGGGGGATGTGGGCAGCAGTTTTTGCGGCTTCAGCCTCGGAGTGCTGGCCCTGATCTCGATGCAATCGGGCGTTTTGACGTTATGGACCTGGCTGATACTGCTGGCGGTCTTCATAGTGGATGCCAGCGTTACGCTATTGCGCCGTTTCTGCCGGGGTGAGAAATGGTATGAGGGGCACGCGACCCATGCCTATCAGCAGGCTGCCCGGCAGTACAAGAGTCACGCCAAAGTGACGATAACAGTGATAGCAATCAATTTACTGTGGCTGGCGCCCCTGGCCTGGTTGTCGGTGCAAAGACCCGAGTTGGGTATGGCCCTGACGGTGCTGGCCATGCTGCCCCTGTTACTGCTGGCCTGGCGTCTGGGTGCGGGGAAAGCGGCGGTGCTGACAGTAGATCAATAGGGCGGCGTTATTGACTGGCCCGGTTTGCAGGTCGGCAGGCTGTTAATGCCGCGCAATCGGGGTTAGGCTGTCTTTTCAGCCCATGCCGAAGTCATTGAAGCTGGTCTGAGAACTGTAATTTTTTTCCAGTTTTTGTGGGCTCAGTTTAATACAACAAATTTCAGGAAACCGCGCTGGCTGTCTGCCGCCGGACACCAGGGATAGGCAAAACAGGAACAAGGGGAAGAAGGGAAAGCATGCAGCTCTACACAATCCCGCTGTCACGCACAATCAAACAGACGCTGATGATGGTGGCCGATACGGTCATGATCGTGTCAGCCCTGGCGCTGTCTTTTGCGCTGCTGGGCAAGGACTTCTTCACCCAGGACCAGCGTTTCTACGTTTATCTTGCCATCGCCACCACCTTGTCCATTGTGGTGTTTATTCGCATCGGTCTGTACCGGGTACTGTTGCTCTATATGGGGCTGCAGTCCGGACTGGTGATGCTGCAGGGGGTCACGGTGGCCACCTGTCTGCTGGCCGCTTCCTATTTCTTTTCCCAGGCACCGGAGACTTCCGACTATTCTGTCCTGCCCATCTTCTGGATGATCGCGCTACTGTTCATCGGTGGCAGTCGCTTCGTGGCCAAGATTATTCTGCAGAGCCTGATTCAGAACTTTCGTCCCAAGGAACCGGTCATCATTTACGGTGCCGGCAGTTCCGGCATGCAACTGGTGGTGGCCCTGCAAAATGGTGACCAGTACCTGCCGGTAGCCTTCGTCGATGACAGCCAGCGCATGTTGGGTAGTACAGTTCACGGTATTCGTGTCTACAGCCCCAATTCCCTGTTTGAATTGATCGAAACCTATAATGTCCGCCAGATCCTGCTGGCGATTCCTTCCGCCACCCATGCCGAGCGTAAGGAAATTCTCAATCGTCTGGAGCACCTGCCGGTGCACGTCAAAACCGTGCCGGATCTGTTCGATATGGTGTCCGGCAAGGTGGGCGTGGATGAAGTCAGGGACATCGACATCGAGGACCTGCTGGGCCGGGATATCGTGCCTCCCAACCCGGAGTTGCTGGGAGCCTGTATTCACCAGCAATCGGTGATGGTGACCGGGGCAGGGGGTTCCATCGGCTCGGAGTTATGCCGCCAGATCGTGGCCATCAATCCCTCCCGGATTATCTTGCTGGATACCTGGGAATATGGTCTGTATGAAGTGGAATCCGAGTTGCGGGAGATGCTGGCCGGCATTGAAGGCGGCGAGTCCATCGAGATCATCGCCCTGTTGGGTTCGGTGTGTAACCGGGAACAAATGGAAAATGCCCTCAGCAGCTTCCAGGTGGATACGGTATACCACGTGGCCGCCTACAAGCAGGTGCCGATGGTGGAGAAGAATATAGTCGAAGGGGCACAGAATAATATCTTCGGCACCCTCATCGCTGCCCAGGCCGCCGCCAAATACGAAGTGAAAAACTTCGTCCTGATTTCCACCGACAAGGCAGTGCGACCAACCAATTTTATGGGGGCTACCAAGCGCTTTGCCGAGCAGGTATTGCAGGCCATGGCGCAGCAGAATGGCAAGACCCGGTTCAGTATGGTGCGCTTTGGCAATGTGCTGGGGTCTTCCGGCTCAGTGGTGCCTTTGTTCCGCAAACAGATTACCAGTGGTGGGCCGGTTACCGTAACCCATCCGGAAGTGACCCGCTATTTCATGACGGTGCAGGAGGCGGCGCAACTGGTGATCCAGGCCGGTTCCATGGCCACCGGCGGCGATGTCTTCGTGCTGGATATGCATGAGCCAATTCGCATTGTGGATCTGGCCAAGAAAATGATTCACCTCATGGGCTATGACATCAAGGACGAGAACTCTTTTCGCGGAGATATCGCCATTGAATACACCGGTCTGCGCCCTGGCGAGAAGCTGTATGAGGAGTTGTTGATAGGTGAGTCGGTGACCGGTACCGAACATCCCAAGATCATGCGCGCCGAGGAAGAAACCCTGTCCTGGGAGAATCTCAAGCCCATGATCAAACGCCTTGAGAAGGCCTGTCAGAATATCGATTTGCCGGAAATTCGCAGCATCCTTATGGAGGCGGTAGATGGCTTTGAGCCCAAGGAAGAGGCCTGTGACCCGCTCTGGGAAGTCTATTATTCGCGGGAAAGCCTGAAGGCAGATAGCTCCGCAGAAAGCGAGGCCAGAGACGCAAGCAAGGTCACCCGGCTGTTCCGGGAATAGCCTCGACTGCAGGCCCGTTCGAACCTTGCCTGTCCCGCAGCGAGGTAGCGAATCAGGGATTCGCCACCTGCCTTGATCAACGCAGGGAAATTACTCGCGGCTGACCGAATTGATGATCACTGGCTCATTGGGAACGTCGCCGTAACCGCGCACATTACCGGTCGCCACACTGGCAATGGCATCGACCACATCCATTCCCTCAATCACTTCACCAAACACGGCATAGCCATAGCCGCGGGGTGTCTCGGCAGTGTGATTCAGAAAAGCATTGTCTTCCAGGTTTATGAAGAACTGGCTGGTGGCGCTGTCCACTACATTGGTGCGGGCCATGGCGAGGGTGCCACGGTCATTGGCCTCACCATTGGTGGCCTCATTCTTGATGGGCTCATAGGTGGACTGCTGCACCATGTCGGGGTTGAAACCGCCGCCCTGGATCATGAAGCCATCGATCACCCGGTGGAAGATCAGGCCGTCATAGAAGCCGTTGTCGGTGTAACGCAGAAAATTTTCCACGGTGATGGGGGCCTTGTCGGCCCATAATTCGATCTTGATGGTGCCCTTGTTGGTTTCCATGATCACCACGGGGTTGTCCTGGGCCAGGACAGAACTGCTGAATGCCATGATGGCAGCCAAAATCAATGCACGCATTATTGCTCTCCCAATGCTTGAGGGTTCGTTGCTTGGCGCTAACTATACAATATTTGCTTTCGGCTTAACTAGAAATGAATCCCTTGCTGGCTAACCGGCAGGCCGCGCGAGTCCGGGAGCTGGTCAGGTTTCTGAGTCAGGCACAGTATCAGGCCACAGGGGCAAACAGGATAAAAAAGACAGGGGGAGGGGGAAAATGGCTGCCCAACCTGGACTCGAACCAGGAACCAAGTGATTAACAGTCACCTACTCTACCATTGAGCTATTGGGCAGCAATGCCGGGCTGAATCATACTGAAACCAGTATAGCCCAGAAAGGCGCGTAGTCTAATGACTATTGCCGGAGGGGTCAACACCATCCGGGGGCAGTTTTTTATTCCTGATTGCCCCCTGTTGCGGCTTTGCCTACACCCGGGCCGTGCTTGTGTTGTACCCTAGTACGTTTATGTTGGCGGAAGCAGCAGTATGTCCAAACCCTTCAAGGTACAGTCAGGATTTCAGCCGGCCGGTGATCAGCCGGCGGCCATCGCCCAGCTGGTGGAAGGCCTGCAGGATGGACTGCATGCCCAGACCCTGCTTGGGGTAACCGGTTCCGGCAAAACCTTCACCATTGCCAATGTGATCGAGCAGGTGCAGCGCCCGACGCTGGTGATGGCGCCGAACAAGACTCTGGCGGCGCAGCTCTACGGCGAGTTCCGGGAGTTCTTCCCCGACAATGCCGTGGAGTACTTCGTTTCCTATTACGACTACTACCA
Source organism: Pseudomonadales bacterium (assembly GCA_022763285.1). GTDB lineage: Bacteria > Pseudomonadota > Gammaproteobacteria > Pseudomonadales > Pseudohongiellaceae > UBA9145. Next base: position 5,682 of record JALEHB010000146.1, read on the forward strand.
GCCGGAAGCCTATGTGCCTTCCTCGGATACCTATATCGAAAAAGACGCGTCTATCAATGACCATATCGAGCAGATGCGCCTTTCGGCCACCAAGGCTCTGATGGAGCGGCAGGATGTCATCGTCGTGGCCACTGTGTCGGCCATTTACGGCCTGGGTGACCCCGGTTCCTATCTGCAGATGGTGGTGCATCTGGATCGGGGCGATCCCATCGATCAGCGACAATTACTCAAACGCCTGGCGGATCTGCAGTACACCCGCAATGACATGGAGCTGCACCGTGCCACCTATCGGGTGCGGGGGGATGTGATTGATATCTATCCGGCCGAATCAGAACGGGACGCTATTCGCATCGAGATGTTTGACGACGAGATTGAGCGTCTGTCCTATTTTGATCCGCTCACCGGCAGCGTAATCAAGGAGGTGCCGCGACTCACAGTATTTCCCAAGTCTCACTATGTCACCCCCAGGGATACCTTGCTCAATGCCCTGGATCACATCAAGGCAGAATTGCAGGAGCGACTGGAGCAACTGCGCAGCAATAATCGTCTGGTGGAGGCGCAGCGGCTGGAGCAGCGAACCCGCTTTGATCTGGAGATGATCCAGGAACTGGGCTATTGCAACGGTATCGAGAACTACTCCCGATACCTGTCAGGGCGCGATCCGGGGCAGCCACCACCGACTTTGTATGACTATTTGCCGGACAATGCTTTGGTGGTGTCCGATGAATCCCATGTCTCCATTCCCCAGCTTGGGGCCATGTACAAGGGCGATCGCTCCCGTAAAGAGACCCTGGTTGAATACGGTTTTCGATTGCCGTCGGCACTGGACAACAGGCCGCTGCGCTTTGAGGAATGGGAGAAGCTGACGCCGCAGATTATCTTTGTCTCAGCCACCCCCGGCCCCTATGAAAAAGAACATGAGGGGCAGGAGGTTCGTCAGGTGGTCAGGCCTACCGGGCTGATTGATCCGGAACTGGAAGTGCGGCCTGCATCGACCCAGGTGGACGATTTGCTGTCGGAAGTGCGCCGGGTAGTGGCACAGGAAGAACGTGTGCTGGTGACGGTATTGACCAAACGCATGGCGGAAGATCTCACCGATTATCTGGCTGAGCACGGTATCCGGGTACGCTATCTGCATTCGGATATCGATACCGTAGAGCGGTCGGAGATTATTCGCGATCTGCGCCTGGGCAATTTCGATGTGCTGGTGGGGATCAACTTGTTGCGGGAGGGGCTGGATATTCCCGAAGTCTCCCTGGTGGCGGTGCTGGATGCAGACAAGGAAGGCTTTCTGCGTTCCGAGCGTTCCCTGATCCAGACCATTGGCCGGGCTGCCCGTAATCTCAATGGCAAGGCCATTCTCTATGCCGACAATATGACCGGTTCCATGGAGCGTGCCATGGCGGAATCCAATCGGCGTCGAGAAACCCAGATCGCCTACAACAAGGAACACAATATTACCCCCATTGGGGTACGCAAGCGGGTGCTGGATATCATGGAAGGCGCCCATGCAGCACCGGGCTCCCGCTCACGTCAGCGGGGCAGAGCGGTGGCCGAGAAAAAGGTGGATTATTCCAGCCTGGATTTCAGCGATCCGAAGCAGGTACAGAAGGAAATCGAGGCCCTGGAAAAGCAAATGTTCGAGCAGGCCAGGGATCTGGCATTCGAAGAAGCCGCCGCTACCCGCGACCGAATTTCCGAGCTCAAGCAGCGCCTGTTAACGTGATGATTTAAATGCTGTTTCGATGGGAAAATCCGTCGACACCGGGGTCTGCTTTTCCGTATAATCGCCAATCTTTTCCTGC
>JALEHB010000147.1 GCA_022763285.1 Pseudomonadales bacterium
AATGGGCTTCGTTCTGGCTGACAGCAAGATGGCTCAGCAACTGTGCCTGGACTGACTCCACTGCCTCATCGAAAGACACCATGGCTGCCGCCGCAGCTGTGATATTCTTGCTTCGGCCAGCTTCCTCCAGGGTCTCGCAGAGCTCGCCCAGAGGCAAGGCGCCAACACTGCGTGATGATGACTTCAGGGTATGGGTCACTGCTTCCAGGTCTTCCCAGTTATTGGCCTCATAGGCATTGTGAATCTTGCTGAAACTGGACTGCAGTGAATCCTGATAGGTCATGAGCAGGCGCTGGATCAACTCCGGCTTGTCCCCCACCAGACCCTTGAGTACCTCGACATCCAGACAATCCGGATCGGCGCCAGTGTCTGCCGATGCCGGTCCAGGCTCCGGCTCTGCCGACACAAAGCCGTCTCCAACCGCCTCCATCAGGCGCGCTTCGCGGGACCAGTTGGAAATTTTTTCTTCCAGGTCTTTCAGGGCAATGGGCTTGGTGAGGTAGTCGTCCATGCCGCAATCCAGACAACGGTCCCGTTCTCCCTTCACCGCATTGGCGGTATAGGCAATGATGGGCGTGTATTCATTATCCACTTCCCGGCGGCGGATTTCCCTGGCCAGGGTATAACCATCCATATTGGGCATGTGCAGATCGGTGAGCAGCAAGCTGTGTTCCTTGCGCGCCCAGGCTTCCAGAGCCTGCTGACCATCGCTGACCAGAGTGCTGCAAAAGCCAAGCGCTTCAAGCTGGCTGCTGATCACACTCTGGTTGATAGGATTGTCTTCGGCCACCAGCACATTGATCGGACTGTCTGCTTGCGGGTCATCTGCTTGCGGACCGTCTGTTGGCGTAGTGTCTGCTGTTGCGCTCTGCTGCGTCTCAGGCACAGCCTCTTCTGGCGCCCGGCTTTCCTCACTATCTTCGCTTAGCAGCCGCAGCACATTATCAAAATTCTGGTTTTCATTGGCCTGATCAAGCAGCAATTGCCAGTTGCCATATTTCTCTTTCAGACTGTCATCCGGAAGATGCAAGAGGATGAATTTGTCGAGATTACGTTTGCTGAGCTGAACATCAGTTTGCCGCGCGGTTTCCTGGTCGAACTCTTCTCCCAGAACGATTCCTGCCAGTGTGTATTCTCCATCTGCGCGCAACTGCAAACTTGTCAGCAGGTTTTCCTGGTCGCTGACACAGACCACTTCAGCACCCTCCAGCTTCAACCAGTCACGCCAGTTGCGGCAGCGACGCTCATCGCTGGCCAGCAGCACACAGTGTTTGCCCTGCAGTCTTGTTCCGGCGATCAGGCCAGCCTGATCCGGTTGCTGTTCGGCCAGCAGCACCGGCAAGCTCACCGTGAAACTGGTCATCACATTCTGCTGGCTGCTCACCCGAATACTGCCCTGCATCTTCTCCACCAGGGCTCTGGTGATCGGCAGCCCGAGACCGGTGCCACCGAAACGGGCGGTGGTGTGCCGGTCTTCCTGCTCGAATGGTTCAAAAATGGAGTCCAGGCGATCTGCGGAGATGCCGATGCCATTGTCTTCTACCACAATCTGCATGGAATCCCGGGCCAGGGCTTCCAGTCGCAGCATCACCTTGCCCCCGGCTTCTACTTCAGAGCTGAACTTGATGGCATTTCCCACAAGATTGTTCAGTATTTGTCGCAGGCGTGTGCTGTCTGCACGTATCACCTTGCTCAGGGAGGGATCGAAATAGAAACCCAGGGTCACATTGCGACGGGCAGCCAGAGCCTGCAGCGAGTGATAGACCGAATTGGCAAACTCGGCAAGATTGACATCTTCACAGGCCAGTTCAATGCGGCCGGCTTCCACCTTGGAGAAATCCAGAATCTCATCGATGATGGTGAGCAGACTCTGGGCTGAGTCCTGAATGGTATCCGTCTTGGCACGCTGATCCTCATCCAGTTCTGATTCCTGCAGCAATTCAATCATGCTGACCACACCGTTCATGGGCGTACGGATCTCATGACTCATGGCGGCAAGAAACGAGGATTTGGCCAGATTGGCCTGCTCCGCGTTCTTGCGTTCCTGATCAAGCTGACGGGTGCGTTCCAGTACCTGCTGCTCGAGGTTTTCCCGCTCACGACTGAGCTCTTCATTCAGCTCCTGTAACTCGATGGACTTGTATTCAATAGCATTCATGGCCTCGATGCGTTCTGACACATCCCGGCCGATGGAAATCAGATAGGAATTTTCGCCATGATCAACGAAATGAATACTGACATCGGCAGTAATATTGGCCGCAGATTTTGTCCGGTAAAGATAGGTACGGGCGCGAATTTGTCGGTCGCCGCTATCCATGCGCTGAAAATGATCCCGAAAGGCCGACTGGCTCTCCAGCTCCAGCAGATCAAGCGCGTTCATGGCCAACAGTTCATCGCGGCTGTATCCCAGCAGTTTCGCTGCCGACTGGTTGGCGAAAATAATGTCCATGCTATGGCGGTCATAGGCGAAAATAGCATTCGGTGTAGAGGCCATAATCTGCAGGGCCACGCCGGCTCGCTCACTGATGTCACGAATGGACACCACATAGTAGTTCTGCTTGCTGCGGGCCAGGGCGATTTCGGCACTGAACAGGGATCCGTCCTTGCGGCGCGCTTTCAATCCGTCGCCGATCCCGTCCAGCCCCATGATCAACTGGCGGGCACGCTTGCTTTCGAAACATAAATCCTTCAGCTCGATATATCTGTTCTCGGGAAACAGATAGGCCAGTTTGTTGCCCAGCAGTGCACTGGGAGAATGACCAAACATCTCATGCAGCTTGTAGTTGACCCACAGAATCTGGCCATCTTCATCACAAATGAGAATGCCATCGGGGCTGCAAGCCCAGACGCCGGATTCATCTTCAAGCAATTGCTCCAGGCCATTGCTCACCGCATCGTTCTCAGCCAACAAGCTTGCCAGCTGCCGCGCGCGCCAGTAAAACCAGACGCTGCCGCCAGTCAGAGCAGTAATCAGAAGCAGGGTCAGAATAGCGGTGAATTCCATAGTCATGGGCTGCAATCATTCGCGTTAAAGAAAAGCCTGGAACTATTACGACGGGTTTGAAATCCGGCTTGAGCAGATTCCTTGCTGCAAGACGGCATCAATCCTGGATCCGCGCCGCCTGATGTGGCCCCTGCCAGCTTTCCAGATGCGCCAGGAAGGCCTTGTTATCCATGGGTTTGCCACAGTAATAGCCCTGCACGTAGTCACAATGCAGGGCTTCAACCAGATCCCAGTCCCGGCGGCTTTCCACCCCTTCGGCGACGATGGCAATATTGAGGCGCTTGGCCAGATTGACACTGGCTTCAAGAATGGAACGACTGGCAGCGTTATCGCAGGCGCCGGTAACGAATTCACGGTCAATTTTCAGTTCCGTGAAGGGGATGTTCTTGAGATGGGTCAGGGAGGAACTGCCGGTACCAAAATCGTCAATCGATAGCCGAAAGCCTTTCAGGCGCAAGGTCAGCAATGATTCCAGGCAGCGCGGCTGCACCGAGGAAGTCTGGGTTTCCGCCATTTCAAAAACCAGGCGCGCACAATCAATCTGATGTTCAGCGGCAGCATCAATCAGAAAATTGGCGAAATCCGGATCATTGAATGAATTGATAGAGACATTGATCGCCGCCGAAATTTTCTGATCTCGGGACAGCCAGTCAGCTACCTGTTTCAGGGTCTGCTGGTAAATAAGTCGACTCAGTTCATCCAGCAGACCAAACTTCTCTGCCAGGGGCAGAAATTTCTCGGGCGTGAGCAATCCCCGCTCCCGGTTCCACCAGCGGGTCAGCACTTCCACACAGACTATGTTGCCGGTCAACAGGGAAACGATAGGCTGATACAGCAGCACCGGGCGATTATTTGCCCAATCTCCCGCCAGACCTTCCTGCAAATCAGTCTGCGCCAGGGGACGGTTCAGACTCTGGTTTTCGTCATTGCCGGCACCAGGTTTGATTTCCCGGGTCAGTAGTTCCTTCAGACTCGCAAGCTCCAGCGGCCGGGGCAGTGCGCCCAGTACATTCAGGCCCATGGAACGACCAAGATTGACGGTAGTTTCCAGCAGGCGCCTGTTTTCACCACTGATCAGAACCAGTTCCATGTCGCTGCGAATCTGTGCCAGTTCCCGCATAAAGCGGATACCATCCATGTCCGGCAGATGCAGATCCAGCAACAACAGCTGAGCTGCAGAGCCGGACCTCAATCGCTCCAGTGCTTCGGGTCCCCGGCTCTGAAAATCAATACCGCTATGGCCGAGAGCTCGCAGTGTCTTGTTGTGGCTGTCGCTATGGGCGGCATCGGCATCCACCACCATCACGGTCTGGCTCGCCAGGCTGCTATGGGCAGCTGTCATGCCGTCGCTACGGAGAGAGGAATTCGATTGCCCCCTGGCATTGTCCAGGCCATCGATCATGCCGCGGGCTCCCTGGTGGACTGAAGTACACGGTCATAGACATCCAGCAGATTCACCGGATTGAGATTGCTCGGCAAGCGCTTGACCACCCCTATCTCCAGCAAGGCATCTCGCTGCAAGCCACTGCTGCGGCTTTCGATGCCGATGAGACTGCTCTGCGGCAGCAAAGCTTTGAGTTGATCGAGGGCATTGACGTCATGCTGTTCCAGTGATGCGCCGTCGACGAAGACCAGATCGGCATCTATGGACAATTTTTCGCCCCCATCAATCACTGTGTCTGCAATATGACAGACCGACACACCGGGTCGGGTTTCCAGAAAGCGTTTGGCCAGCCCTGCCTTTTCAGCATCACTCCCGAGCCAGGCCACCGACTGTCGATTGAAACCGGCACTGCCCTCGCACTGTGCATCGAGGTTGAAATCCACCGTGAAGACGCTGCCACTTCCCGGCTGGCTGGCCACTTTGATCTGACCACCCATGAGATTCACCAGGCGCCGACTGAGCATTAATCCCAGACCGCTACCTTCACTGATTGATTTGCCCTGCAACAGGCGTTTGAAAGGATTGAATATGGTTTCGGTCATTTCCGCAGGAATACCGATGCCGGTGTCCCGTACTTCAATCCCCGCACAGCGGTTGCCAATGGCCAGGCAATTGACCACGACTTCACCACCGGGTTTGTTGTATTTGACGGCATTGGAAACCAGGTTCAACAACACCTGCTTGAGTCGGGTCCTGTCACAGATCAGCCTGGCCGACGGCCCGCTCTGAATCAGACTGACATCGGCGCGATCCAGCAGAGGCTGCAACATGGCAACTGTTTCACTGATCAGCTCGCCGATGTCCACATTCTCATTACTCAGTTCCAGCTCGGAAATGTCATGATCTGCCTTGGACAGCACCAGAATTTCATTAACCAGTTTCAGCAGATGACTGCCGGCACCAATAATGCCTTCGATGTATTCACGCTGCCTGGGTGACTTGTCGCCCTCTTCAAGCAAAAGATTGCCGAAGCCCATGACCGCGTTCAGCGGTGTGCGAAACTCGTGACTGAAGCTGGTTAGCAATTCCAGCTTGTCGGCCTCGCTACGGTTGCTCTGGGTAATAGCTGCCGCCAATTCCGCTTCCAGTTCCCGCCGCGATGACAGTAAATTCAATTGCAGGATATAGCTGGCCTCGGGATGCAACTGCATCAGGCTGGAATCCTCAGACAGGCGCACCGCCGAGAGGCCATACTTGCCCCCGGGAGTCTCCAGCTTCCAGCTGGTTTCATCGGTCGCAGGCTCGGCCTCCCAGAGCGACTGAATCGGCAGGGACTGACCAATCAGGTCGTGCTGGTTCAGCTCGAGTCCGGTTTGCTCACAGAGAAAACTGTTGAATTGACGGTTGTAAAAGAGAAAACGACGCTCGTGATCAAGCACTGCCACACCACAGTGAAAATGATCAAACAGATCCAAACCCTTGCTGCCCATGCCGGCAACAAACTGTTCTGCAGACAGGTTCCGCATTTCAGGGTTCATGAACAATCTCCCAGATAATTTCTGACCGCGGTATGCACTGCCCTGATCTTCAATGGCTTGGCAATGAAGTGTACGAAACCAAGATTGCTGGCTGTCTCCTCGTCCACCAGTTCCGAATCTCCGGAAATGGCGACCACGGGAACTCCAGCAGTTTCGTCGATGCGCTTCAATTCCTGAACAGCATCGATTCCGTCCATTCCCGGCAAATTGATATCCAGCAGAATCATGTCAGGCTTCTGCTCTGTTGCCATGGCGATACCCAACTCGGCATTGTGGGCACGCAGCACTTTCAATTTATAATCCTTGAAATTTTCGAGGATATGCTGCATCAGTTCCTGGCTGCCAGGGTCGTCTTCGATATACAGGATAGTGCGTGAATGACAGTCGGTGCTGTTGGCCTCGGATGCCTTGCCCTCCAGACTCGCAGATTGGCTGCCAAAACCCGCCTGGCGATAGGCAGATTTTGCAATGGGCACGTCGATCCAGAAGGTAGTGCCGACATTGGGCTCACTGCGGTAACCAATATCCCCACCGAACAGGTCCATAATGCGCTTGGCAATGCTCAAGCCCACACCGGAGCCTGCCACTTCCCCGGTTTCGCGACCCATGCGCTCAAAAGGCTGAAACAGATTACGCCCCTGCTCCGTAGGAATACCAAGGCCACTGTCTTCAACGCTGATTCTTAATGTGCCCTCTGGCCCATTGTTGCAGTTGATCACTACCGAGCCGCCTTCAACATTATATTTGATGGCATTGCTGAGCAAATTGATCAGTACTTGTTTGAGCCGGGCATCGTCGGCCCAGAGTTTGGGCCAGCGTCGTCCGTCATCTCGTTTGTCCAGCAAGCGAACCTTGCGTTGCTGGGCCAGAAACTCAACATCCTTGAGACTGGCATCAATCACAGGGTCCACCACCACTTCCGTCATACGCATGGAAATGCGGCCCTTTTCCAGAGTACTGAGTTCCAGAATCTGTGAAATCAGGCTCAACAGTTCCTGACCGGCCATCAGAATATGATTGATATAACCCGACTGCTGTTTGTCTTCTTCCGCACAGTTCATTTCCAGTAACTGGGCAAAACCCAGAATGGAATTCAGTGGGGTGCGCAGTTCATGGCTCATTGAGGAAAGAAAGTCAGACTTGGCCCGGTTGGCCTTTTCGGCTTCTTCCTTGGCCTGCAGGATTTCCTGTTGCACCTTGCGCGCCTTGAATTCATTGGCCACATGCTCAGATACCTCGATCCCGGTACCGCGATAGCCATTGAACTCACCATTGGCCGTGAATACCGGTACACCATTCATGGAAAAATAGCGTTCACCGTGTTCGGCAGATTCATAGCTGAAGCGCATTTCCCGGAAGGGTTTGCGCTGTTCCAGATTCCTGCAAAAATTTACCCAGTTCTGGGCACTGGCAATATTGGCTTCGATAATGGGTGATTCCAACCCATCAAACAGGTCGCGATTAATACCAAGTATGTTGACGATGGAATCGTCCAGATAGGTAAATTTGAGATCGGGACCGGTTTCCCAGATACCGTCGGCGAGTGAGGAGGCAATATCGAAGAAACGCTCTTCACTGAGCTTAAGATCTTTTTCAATGCTCTCACCCTGCTGGGTTTTGAATTCCAGTTCACGCGCCCGTTCGCGACAGAGTTCCTCGACCCTGGCATAGGCCCGCTTCAGGTCCAGCTCTGTTTGTTTCCGTTCGCTGATATCGATTGAGATGGACACCACATAGTCCTGCCCGTCTACCGAAAAGCGGCGCATGATGAACTTGTTCCATCGGGGATTGTCAGTCTCAAGACTCAGGTCCAGCTCCAGTTCGGTGACCCGCTCATTGTCAGTAAGCTGATTCTGGTACCGCGCCAGCAGCTTGTCGTGAAGTTCCTCGCCTATCAGCTCCCTGACTGTATGGCCGATCATGGCCTCAACACTGCTGTTGTACTTGGCTGCAGCGGCCTTGTTGCTGAAACAGATCTGCCCTGTTTTGGCTTCCACCACCATCACCGGGCTGGGCAGTGCATTGACGATTTCGTTGAGCTGAATCAACTCGTGTTCCTGCTCCTTGATATCAGTCACATCCTGAACTGCCCCGATCAGGCGGACCGGTTTGCCCTGGGCATCAAGATCCACCTTGCAGCGATCCTGGACAACGCGCACTGCGCCGTTTCCGGCAAGGATTCGAAACTGGGTGTTGTAGCCGACGCCTTTTTCCCTGGCTGCCCTGTGTACTTTGGCCATACGCTCACGGTCAGCAGGATGCATTGATTTGACCAGCTCGGCATAGCCGATGTGGCTTTGCTCCGCTTGCCAGCCAAACAGTTTCAATACCCAGGGAGACCATTCCCAATAGCCGCTCTGAAGGTCTACCTCCCAGTAGCCGATACTGGCCAGGTCCTCGACGATATGTAAACGGTGGCTCAGCTGCTTGTCGCTGTGTGGCCGGGAATCAGAGACTGACTGGCGAGTCACTACATAGGCAGCGACGTAATCAGCATCCAGCGCTGTCAGGCCAAGAGTAAGCCGCAGGCTGTCATCTGCATTCAGGGCGGTGAGTTCTGGGCTTTGGGTATCGGCATTGCCAGTGGAACTGATGGCAGCCTTTACCTTGTTCTCGTCAAGACCATTCAATACGGTCCAGAGCGGCTTGCCACTGGCTTCGCTGCGCGACAGGCCGGTGAGTTCGTCCGCCGCCGGATTAAGGTAGGCAATACTGCCGTCCCCGGCGTTGAGAATCAGAGAGGCGGCAGGAGAGGACTCCATCATCTTGACGAACAGATGATCGACATCGCTGTCCATCTTGAATCTGGATTCGGGAGTCAGTAACTCCATTCCGGTCTACCTGCCTGTTGTGTGCTGTTTGCTGATTGCTGATATGGCCCTGTTGCAGGCTGACCCGGCCCGGTGCCAGGTCTCAGCTGATTTCTTGCCCTGTCAGGCGCTGAGTGTCTTGCATTCATGGCCCGACCATTGATCGATGAGATCAAACAGTTTGGCGATGCTGTAAGGCTTGACCAGATAGTCCCGGGCCCCGGCCTTGCGTGCGCGCTCCACATCCTGCCCCATGGCATTGGCTGACACGGCAATAACCGGTATCTCTTTGGTCAATGGGTTTGTGGACAGGCGATACAGGGCTTCGTAGCCATCGATGCCCGGTAGATTGATATCCAGCAGAATCAGGTTGGGCTGTTGCTCGACGGCCAGTTCAATACCGTCCTCGGCATTGCCGGATTTCAGCAGTTCGACATGATCCCGGTGGGTCAATGCCGTTTCAACCAGACTCAGATTGGCACTGTTATCCTCGATGTAAAGGATCCGATAGGATTGCCTTTTGGACTCTTCCACGGAATTCTCTCCTTTTATATCCTGGTTCGACTGCGCATTGACGCACAGCTTCAAATCCATCCACAGGACGCTGTAATTTCCCTGTCCGGGCAGGTTTTGATCGCGACCACCGAAGTCCCGCATCGGCAGTACATTGCTTTCATTTTCGTATTCCAGATGTACCCATTCACGCTCCTGATCTGACTGCAGGATCTGGTCTTCTGTTGGCCAGGGCATGGCGCTACGAAAGCCGAGCCGCAATCCGGAGTCGATCACCGGAGAGCGGGAGATCCACACCTTGACGCCACGATAGTCCGGTGATTCGACTCCGTGATTGAGCAATTGCAGCAGAATCGCCTTGAGGCGATCCCGCTCGCCATAGACGCGGAATTCCTTGCTGGCGGTAAACCAGACCTCACTGGGACTGACATCGGAGGAAGGTCTTGACAGACCAACACATTCGTCAATCAGGGTTTTAAGAGCGACTGTATTGCTGGTGTTCGTGGACATCGATTTCTGGAATTCCCTTGTCTGCCTGGACTGCTGACGTTTTCCCGACAACAACGTCCAGGCCCTGTGAGTAAGCCCCTCGGGTAAGCAA
>JALEHB010000148.1 GCA_022763285.1 Pseudomonadales bacterium
ATCAATACTACTCGAATTTCCCGTCCTTTCTCCAGTAAATCAAGACATTATTTGAAATTGACATGGCGCCTTTGGGCCAGCATTTTTCTGTCAGAACGTGAGAAGCTTGTCAGATAAATTTACCAGGCTGGTCAATCCGTGTCGGAGAATCCATTGCAAAGTGCGAATCTGCGCGCCTTATCGGCAGTTTCAATTATGAAACTGTTTCTGCGGGCGCTGTGTAGCAAGTCCGGTCAGGCTAGCCGGCTATTTTTCCTACGCAGATTGGCAGTCAGAAACGGACCCCGGTTGAGCTGCTTGTCGAGCCAGGCCAGTCTTGCGGTGCTGAACCCTTCGGCGAGCCATTGCCTATATCTGCCATGACTGCTCTGCTGTTGGCTTAAATAAACCGCTAAAGCCCGATGCCTGACCAATCCCCTTGTTTGCCCACCAAAGGCATTGGCATTGTAGCTACTCCAGTGCCAGGCACCGGGATGTTGCAGATTCAACTCGCGGCAGGCTTGTGTTTCCACGTATTTCTGGGCTTCCAGCACACTGGCATCATCCAGCAAAGCGCATCGCTGGATGCTGCCACTGATGCGGCGCAGATGCCGACTGAAGCGAAGATTGAAGTAGTCACGGTAACTGCTATCGAGGCTGCCAAGCAAAGCAGCCGTTGCACTGCAGTTGACTGCGGTTGCCAGTATCAGAATTTCCTTTTGCATGATGCAGTAGGCGTGCAAGCGTATTCCATGGGGCCGGCAACGCTGCAACAGTCGGGTGATATAGAATTCAAAACAGGCCCTGTCCAGGAAGGCATCACCGCACAGATGGGTGGCGATGCGATAATAATACGCTAGACCACTTTCCTGAATGCGCACTGGTTTTTTCATGCCTGCCCTTTCCCCTCAGGAGCGGCAAGCCTGGCAGTGGCAGCCAGGTCGCTTGCCTGGCTGCAGGGCATGGCAATTTCCCGGTCAGCCTCGGCAATAACCTGGGGGTCATGACTGACTATGATGACCGTGGCCCCGCTCTGACGTAGTTCCCTGATTATGTCCCTGGCGGCACCCTGACCGAGGTGGGTCAGGGTTTCATCCAGTATCAGCAGCCTGGCCTGGCGATAGAATGCCCGTGCCAGCAGAATTCTGCGCACCTGTCCGGCGGAGAACTGGCTACCCATTTCCCCTATACGAGTGGCAAAGCCCATGGGCAACTGCTCCACCAGTGCCAGTATGCCAGCCTGCTCACAGGCCCGACGCAGTCGCTGCTGATTGGCAACATCAACATCCAGATTGATATTGTAGGCAATACTGCCCGCCATCAGACTCTCGTCATGGAGTATGGCCGCCACTTGTTCCCGCAGGCGCCGTGGGCTTCGCTGCTGATGAGTCAGGCCGTCAATTTCCAGGCTGCCTGCTGTGGCGCCTTGAAGACCCAGAATCAGTTTCAGGAGGCTGGATTTACCGCTTCCCGAGGGCCCGGTAATCACCGTAACCTCAGCGGCATGAATGTGAAAATCAAAATTACTGAACACCGCTGCCGCTGCACCCGGATAGCAAAAACATAATTGCCTGCCGACGATGTCACCTTGCAGGAGCGGATTGAACAGAGACGCTGCGCTGTCATCCTGTTCCGGCCTGGCCAGTAATATATCCGACACCCGACCCAGCTCGATTTTCACCAGGCGCATTTCAGCAAGTCTCGGAATCATGGCCAGTACCGAATTGAGAAAATGCTGTTTGAGAAACACAAAGGTCATCAACTGGCCCAGGCTAAGCGCAGCCTGGCTGACATACTGACTGCCCAGAAAAATGATGAGGATATTTTCCAGGCCCAGACACAAAGTCTCTGCCGAGGACAGGCGTAGCTGCAGATTGCCCAGCCGATAGCCGCCATTGACAAACTGGGCATAGCGGTCCAGCCAGTCAGCTTCTCTTTCGCTTTCCATACCATTGATTTTTACAGTGCTGATGCAGCGAATGTTTTCCATGAACCGGGTCTGCTGCCGGGCTTCAAGCTCAATGGTTTGGGTGCGCAGATCTTTTTCGAATCCCAGGGTCAAAAGACGCAGGCCAGCAATGACAGTCACCGTTGCCAGGCTGATCAGCGCCAGAGTGGGTTGATAAACAAACAACAGCAGTACGGTCAGCAGGGAAAACAGGCCATCGACAATAACCGTGACCATTTCCCGGGTTACCAGCTGCTTGATGTTCTCCAGGGCCGAAAACCGGGACACTACATCCCCCATCTCCCGTCGCTCAAACCAGGAGAGGGGCAAGCGAAACAACTGGTGTACGGCATCGGAAACCAGTTGAAACCCCAGTTGATTGGTACTGCCCAAGAGCAGCAGGCCCCGCATATGACTGATCAGGGTGCGCGCGAACATCAGCAGGGCAAACAGCAAAGCCAGCATGCTCACCAGCGCCATATCCCCGCGGCTGATACCCTGATCGATCACCAGTTGCAGATACATGGGGGCCAGCAGGGCCAGTAGCTGCACCAGCACCGACAGTACCAGCACCTGCAACAGTGCCAGGGGCAATCCCTTGCCACTACGCAGCAGCTGGCGCAGACTGATGTTTTCAGCCTCGGCAGTTTTCCCGGCAACAAACCCGGTTGCCGGGCTGAACTCTACCGCCACACCGGTAAAATGCCGCCCCAGATCTGCGGCACGATAGCGCCGCACACCGATAGCCGGATCATGAATGGTGAGATGGCGCCAGCCTACTTTCTTCAGCACCACGAAGTGATCCATATCCCAGTGCAACACGGCCGGCAAACTGAGCCGGGCCAGATCCTCCGGCTCCAGACGCAAGGCCCGACCCCGCATCTGCATGCGTTCAGCAGCCTGTAACAGGTCCTTTACCGAAGCACCGCGGCTGGATAAACCCGATAGCTGCCGCAGCAGTTGCATGCCCAGGCGCTTGCCGTGGTAGGCAGCCAGCATTGCCAGGCAGGCAAGACCACATTCGCTGTTTTCCCGTTGGTAGATCATCGGTAATCGCCTATGGAGCCAGGAAGCGATCATCCCAGACGTCCCCGCAGGTCCAGTACCGGCTTGAGAATGAATCCGATAAGGCTCAGCTCGGCTGTCACAAAATCTGCAGACAGCAACAAGCCCGATTGCAAAGGATAGATATCGGGCCCCTGGACATAATGCTGCTCAAGACTGGCGGTGAGTCGGAAGACCGGCTCGTTCACAGCGGGCACTGGCAGCAGCTGTTGGCGGGGATCAATGGGAAAACGACCAATAGCCTCGATGCGTGCCGGGTAACGACCATAGTCCATATGGCTGAAAGCATCGAAACTCAGCAGCAACTGCTGGCCGGGAACCAGTTTGCCGACCACACTGGAAGGCACATAGGCCACCGCCTGCAAGCTGGAACCCGGCTCATGAATCTGCATCAGCGGCTGGTTGGCCCTGAGAGCTTCACCGGCTGCGACAGTCACCCCGGTCACCACACCATCCTGCTCTGCCACCAGGGTCAGCGACTCCTGCTGCAGCAATTGCTCGCGCTGGAAGGCCAGTTCCTCCAGTTGCCCCTCAACTTTCAGGCGCAGCAAATCCTTTTCCAGCTGCAGGGCTTCAAGCTGGGTCTGTAGTCGAATGATTTCCTGCTGCAATTGTTCGATGTCACGGCTTTGCTCATTGAACTGTCGGGCAATGTTCAGATGAGCCAGGCGCTGGCGCCGGTAGTCAGCCCGGGACAGCAATGCCTGCTCCAGCAAGGTCCCCATGGCATCCAATTGCTCTTGACTGAGAGTCATCTGTTCCCGCGCCAGTTGCTGATCGCTGTAAAGAGCTTTCAGCAATTTGTCCCTGGCCTGCAGTTGTACCTGCAATTGTCGCAGTTCTGCCGATTTAAATTGCTCGCTGAGGCGCAGTTCATTCTCCAGCAAGGTCCGCTGTTGTTGCAGCTGCCGGATTTCCATCCAGGAGTAGGGCCTGCCCTGCTGGTCGAAAAGTCGTCGGCTCAGTATCGCCAGTGTCTGCCCCTTGCTGACCTGCTGTCCCTGTGACACCAGAATCTTTTCCAGGCGTAGATCGGCCGGCGCGGTGACTGTCTGGATAGAACCAGCCGCCTGCAACACACCCCGTGCCTGGATGGTCTCCTTGTAGCGAGTCATCAACAGCAAATACAGCAGCAAGAGAAACAGCAGTGCCGCCGCCAGGCTGAACCATTTCAGCGACAGGGTCTGGGTGATCACCGTGCCACGTTCAGAAGGCTGTTGTTGCAGCAGCAATACTTGCTGACGAAACAGGGCTGGCTCCCGACTCATTTGCTGCACCGCTGTGCTGTGGAGAAATAACGGGGCATGAGAGACAGGTAGCGCCATTGCTCCGGGTGGCGTCTCAGGAAGTCCGCGAAAAAATCCAGTAGCGACTGACTGATCTCGGCAATGGCTGACTTGTGCGACTGTCTGGCAGTATTCGGCTCCAGTTGTTTACCCAGCAGGATGCGGTGCCGTCCCTGGCTGTAGACACAGATCACCGGCAGGACAGGAACCTGATTACGCACTGCCAGACAGGCAATCCCCCGGGGAAAGCGCGCCTGACGTCCCATAATATTGACCGTGCCCGCGGCACCAAAGTCCGGGGGCAGGTCTGCAAACATGACCAGATTGCAGGGCGACGCCTTCAACAGGCCCGACAATGCGCCGGGCTTGTTCTCAGATACCAGGAGTTGCCGGCTGGCATCGGCCCGCCGGTCGGCGAACAGGCGCTGCATATTGTCGAAGTAGGCTGGCTGACTGGTTTCCAGGGTTTGTACATAGCTGCAACGCTGGCTGCCATCATGACGCAGCAAGCTATTGATGCCATAAACAAAATCCCCAAAATGAAAGCTGGCGACGATGCGCGAGCGCAGGTCGAGCCTGGACAGATCCTCGAAGGCCGCCAGTTGTGGGCAATCAAATTGTTGCAGATGATGTCGCAAGGCCGACAGGGATTGCCGCTTGTTGCGTCGCTTTTCCACCGCCTGCAGAAAGCGTCGGTTGCGTCTTAGCAGGGGTTTTATTTCCGCAAGCGGACAGCGAAGACAGGTGGCCAGTTGCCACTGGAACTCACTGCTGAGCTGCAGGCGTTCTTGTCGTTGCTGCAAGTATGCTGTCAGTTGCAGCAGCGGCCAGGGCCGCATGGCATTGAATGGATACATCGCACTGTCTTCCCTGACTGGCAATGAGCGAGACTGTCACGGGCTTGGCGCCCTTGCCAACAGTCTAGGTCAGGATTCAGACAAGTGCGAATCGGCGGCGATTATTTGACCTTGACGGCAGTGCCGCTGA
>JALEHB010000149.1 GCA_022763285.1 Pseudomonadales bacterium
CCGGCCAGACACTGGGCCAGACGGACAATGAAATCCCCCGCACCGGAGCGCAGGAGAAAGGAACCGAAGATGATGAACATGAAGACGAAGGTGGCGGAGATATTGGCGGTAAGCCCGAACATGCCTTCGCTGGTAAAGAAGGAGCGATACAGCACCGTCTCCAGGCTGAGGCCCGGAAAGGAAAAGACGCCGGGAATATAACGGCCCAGAAACAAAATATAGGACAGGCTCAACAGAATCAGCGCGGGCATAAACCAGCCGGTCGTGCGTCGGGTAAATTCGATAGCCAGGCCCACTGCCAGCAGGGAGAACAGATAATCACTGAAAATGTATTCAGTCTCCCGGGCGTAGAGGGCATTCTCAAACAGAATCAGATAGGCCGAGGTAATAATGGCAATGCTCGCCAGGGCAATATTGATCCAGTAAGCCGGGCTGCGTTTGCTGATCGCATCGGACTCATTGGCCATCAGGGCGCAGATGGCGCAGAAGCCGCCGAAGTGAATGGCCGACAGCCAGAGTTCGGAAATGCTGGCAAAGACATTGCAGTAAATATGGAACAGGGCAAAAAAGAAGGCGGCCCAGCGCAGGCTAGTGGATTGCATCAAAGAGTGTCCGCGGCTCGAAGTTCCTGGGAGGGTGTGGGTTCTGGCGCCTCTACATCCGGATCCAGTGGCACGCTGGGTTCTTCCATGATGAGGCGGTCGGGAATTTCCAGCCCCACTTCGCGGTAGTAGCGCAGGGCGCCGGCATGCAAGGGGGCTCCCAGGCCAGCCACCGCAATGTCCAGACGCATGTCCCGGGTTGCGCCATGAATTTCCTGCAGGGTGGCCAGGTTTTCCCAGATCACTTTGGTGACCTGATAGACCACTTCCTCGGAAATATCTGCACGCGTCACCAGCACATTGGGTGAGGCGACAGTGCGAATCAGTTCATCCTGATTGGGATAGGTGCCCGGAGGAAAATCATACCAGTCCCATAGCGGATAGCGGGCATTGATCTTGTCCAGGGATTCCTGGGTCCAGTTCAGGATGGTCATGCGATCACCCAGCAAGGCGTAGGCCTGGGTGATGGAACTCACCGGTGCGCCGGCGGGAATATTCATGCCCACAATATTGCCATCCTGAATGGCGCTGGTGGTGGGGCCGTAGCCCATATAGGCCAGGTTAAATTTCTCTTCGTAGTCCACACCCAGTGTTTCGAGAATAAAACGGCCAGTTTGTTCGGCACCGGAATTGCGGGCCCCCAGGACATAGCGCTGGCCGTCAAGATTTTTCAGGTCATCCATGGTGCCGGACTCCACCAAACGGGTCAGCAGCACGAAGTGTTCGACATTCTTCCACATGGCGGCAACGCTGCGCATATGGGTCTGGGGGGAACTGACCGGCCCCTCGCCGGTCCAGGACCAGGCGCCGAATGGACCCTGCAGCAGAGCAAACTGGGCCTGGTTATCTCGCAACAGTTTGACGTTTTCCAGGGAGCCGGCCGAACTGATGGCGGTCAATGAAATGCCTTCGGATTCGGCCAATTCTGCATGGGCAATGGTGGCAAGTGCCACACCCACGGGATAATAGGTGCCGCCTGTGGTAGCGGTGGTGAGCACATAGGGTCGGGCCCGGGTGAGTTCGTCGCTACAGGCGGCCAGACCACTCATGACGAGCAGGGAAAACAGAATTTGTCTGACGGGCCATCCGCTAAAGCTGGACATCATGGGTTTGTTCTGGGTCTGGGCGCTGTTGCCGGTTATTGTTCTTCACGAGGGCCGAATCCTGTTTCGGAACTCTATCCCAAGTCATTGATATAAAATGGAAAAAGCTGAGTATTTCACTGCTCGGGCGGGGATTGATGAAAGCATATTTCTACCCAAACCACAATAAATCCCGGACTCTGAAAAGCCGTGTAAAACGGACTTGTTGGCGGGCTTATTCGCGGCGGTCGGCCCCGAGGGTGTCCCGGGCCTTGCCGGACAGTGGGCGCTCTTCGCCCAGCTTGCCGATTAAAATCCCGGCCCCGCCCAGAACCGAAGCTCCCACCGTAACGCCCACCACCAGGGAAATGCGCAGAAACATATGGATATCAATACCGGTGATACGATAGCCGACTTCGGCGATGACATTCACCAGCACCAGGGCGATGGCAAAGGTAATCCAGACAATATTGCGGAAGCGCTTGCCGGCATCCTTGTTGGCGGCTGGAGGCGGGCTGGCCTGTTGGTCCTGATTGCTCATGGTGCCTCCCTTGGACTTGCCCCTGGCCGGGCTGCTATGTCGGGGCCTGTAGTGCCGGCTGCGGGAAGCGGCCAGCGAAAAAGAGTCTGCGCAGCCACCGAATCAAGCTGGCTGCATCAGTTTGAGAGTAACAGCAAACCCCGGATGTGACTAGCATCGAAACCGGTGAACACAAAGATGTCATCCACCTCATCCTGATTGAGGCGGGCGGGAATCACATCGCCATTGCTGACACTGTCATTCAGTTGGATGCTGAGATCGGCGCTGCGTTCGGCAACCGCGGCCAGGCGTGGGTTATTGCGGACATCCACGTCTTCAATAATCTGCCGGATGTCGATTTCATAGTTGTCACGCTGGCGGTTGTAGCCCAGCGGTCCGAGGAAATCCTGCTGCTCCTGCTCGGGCTCAATACTGTTGAGGAATATGTCCAGACGTTGCTCCAGTAGAACCAGCAAATCACCGGCACTGTTGTCGTTATCCACATCGGCAAGCCGGTTGGGGGGAATCTCTCCGGGTGCAAGGGCATCGGTGCTGCGGTTCAATTCCTCATAGGCATTGGCCAGACGCATTACCGAAGGAAAGCGCAAATCCACGGTAATGCGGCGGGCCGGGCGCCGGGCGAATCGTTCACCATCGTTGGGATAGATAAAGGCTTCGATGGCGATACTGCCGGACAGGGCCAGCCACACAAACACATCGCCCACGGAAACCGGTTCCACCCGCCATAGCCACAAATCCTTCAGGCCGTCTTCATTCTCATCATAGAGAAAGGTCGTGAGCACATTGCCACCGGAGCGCAGCACCTGGCGTGGCTGCTCGAAATTCATGCCCTCGCTGTGGCCGCCAAACAGGCTGACCTTGCCACCTTCCCGCAGCAGCAGGTCTTCGATGCCATCACCATCCACGTCTTCCAGAATTTCCTCATGGGTGAGAGCCAGCACTCCGGTGAGGTTGGAGAAATCCAGATTGTCGATATCAAACTCACCCAGCTCGGCTTCGATGGCGGCAATATCGAGGCTGTAACTGGCGCGGGGAGGAAACCAGGCACTGCCGATCGGGTCGGCAAGAAACACATCCAGACGCTCTTCGGTGCGGGATATCAAATCATCATGACCATCGGCATTCACATCCCGTAATTCAAGCTGGGGAATACTGATGGCCTGGCCGGCGGAGCGATTGAAGCGATTATTGGTCAATGCCGAACGCAGGCGTATCTCCGACTGGATGCTCAGCGGTGGCTGAAAACTGTTATTACCATTATTGATCAGCAGATGAAGCTGACCGGCACCGGGAATAATCAGGTCATCGGCCTCGTCGCCATTAATATCCCGGGCGAAATGCAGGCGGTTGATGCCGCGACTGAGGAAGCCGGGCAGATTGCTTTGGATCTGTCGGGATTGAGGCGGGTTGGCGCCGTCAAATTCCCAGGCCAGCAATTCACGGCCATCAAGCAGGGCAATCAGTGCGGTGCTGTCAGTGCTGCTGAAGCGCTTGCTGAGATCCCAGCCCACGGCATTGGCGTCGAAGCTCACTTCCTGGAACTGCTGTTCAAAATCGAATCCCTGGGCAGACTGGAAATAGATACGAATGGATTGTTCCACCACAGAGAGCAGATCCATCAGACCGTCACCATTCATATCTGCTACCACCAGCGACTCGGCCATGGCGGGCAGGCGAAAGGCTTGCTGTCGGTAGTCGGGGGCGGCCAGCAGACTGCTGCAGCACAGCAGCAGGGCGCACAGGCAATACAAGCGCTTCATGGTCTGGCCACCAGTATCGTTGTGCTGGTGCCGTGTCGCAGCATCAGGTCCGGCAAGTCGTCCTGGTTCAGCTGCAGCACTTCAAATTCGAACACCGTGCGGGGCGAGACATATTCCCAGAAGGGTTCGCTGGCAATACTCAGGTCCGGGCCAATGCGTTTAGCCGCCAGGGTGCCATTGGCGGTGATGTAGAGCGCATCATTGCGGCCATCGCCATCCACATCGTATTGCAGGGACATCTGCTCTGACAGACCCCGCACATTCTCGGCGGAGAAATTTTCCTCAAGCCGTGCATCCGGTCGCCGGTTGAACAGCTCCGTTCCATCCTGTTCGGCTCCGTAGAGCAGTTGTACGCGATTGATGCTGGCATTGCGGATCGCATCCACTACCGGGATGGTGTAATAGCTGGCATTGAGTACCGGGGCAGCATCCCCCAGACGGACCAGATTGATATCGAGATCATAGCCGGAGAAGCGCATGATCTGGTCCGGTTCGTCCAGAGCGAATTCGGCGCCGCGATTGCGATACAGATACAGGGTCCAGTCATCGCCTTCACCACGCAGGCGCAGCAGATCATCCAGTTTATCGCCATCCAGATCCAGCAGGCGCAGCTCACCACGGCTGTCGAAGGAAGTTTGCCAATCAGGGCTGGCCGGAAAACCGGAGTCCGTTTGCTGCAGGTGCAGATTGAACTGGCCAAGGCCCGCTTCGCCGGCATTGATATAGGCAATATCCGGCAGCGTATCGGCGTTCAGCCTGGCCAGGGTGGCAGTCGGCATCCACTGCTCGCTCTGCATCAGTCGCTGTGGCTGTGTCTCCGGCTGCCATTGCTCCACAAAACCCTGGAAGGCCGTCGGGGTTTCGACATTCAGTTCCACCACCACACCACGCTCGGCAGAGATGCCCAGATTGGCATCCAGGTCGGTATCGAAGTTCTGCCTCTGGATCGCGGTCATGTCGGGATTGAGGGTGGACAGACTGCCTTGCAATTCGAATTCTTCATTAGCCTTGCCCAGCAGAATGCCATAGCGATCGTCACCGGGAACCAGCAAATCCACCTGGCCATCACCATTCAGATCCCGGGCATGATTGACGAAGCGAACCCGCTCCAGATCCGGAATCGTGGCAAGATAATCCCACTCGTAAAGCAGGCGCAGATTGCCGGCATAGCCTTCCTGGGCAGTGCTCAGGCTGAACAGACCATTGCTGGCAAACAGAATCAGTTCCAGGCCCGGATCCGGGCGCAGATCGGCAAAGTCCACGGCGATAATCTCGGTCTTGATCTCGATGCGCCGGGGCTCGGCATTGAAACTGCCGTCGTCCTGCTGCTCATAAATATGCAGCTCGCGGCCCAGATCGGCCTGATAATGGGAGTGCAGGGCATCGAGACGGCCATCGCCATTCATGTCACGAAACAGCAGCGGGGACCAGTTATCCTGACGGCGCAACTCGAAGGCTGCGTAATTGTCCTGGGCCAGGATTGAGGGCAAGAAGCCGGTCAACAGACAGGCAACAAGCAGCACTGAGCTGTGTCTGGTTAATGCTTGTTGTTGCCTGTGAGTCATCGTCAATTCGGGTTTATTGTTCTTCCACCAGCTCGCCGTAGTCGCTGCTGAAATTCAGCAGGCCCAGAATGGAATGGGAGCGCTCCCCTTCCTGTTGGCGATAACTGTAAAAGGAGAACAGCCACAAATCAAAGAGTGTCAATTCTTTCGACTGCGGGCTTAGTGAGGATTCGTAGCGTAGCAGGGGCCCCAGCGCCACCCGACTGATACGCCGGCCGGGATCCCAGAGTTCTACCGTGAGCGATTGCCGGCGACCGTTACGGTATACGGTCCACTCAAGTTCCTGCCCCGGTTCATAGTCGCGCAATAGCCGGGTCACCAGATCCTGGGCCGAGTTTAGCTGGCCGCCTTCCACTGCCAGCACCAGATCACCGCTGCCGATACCGGCGGCTGCCAGTGGGCTGCCGGGCTGCAGCGATACCACTTCGGCGGCCACCGCCTGTTCCGTGCCCAGATCGACCAGCTGGCTACGATAGCTGGCCCGGCTGGCAATGGGGTCAATGCGGTACAGTTCTCTCGGTGGCGGATTATCACTCAGTTCTCTTGCCAGCACAGTGGCCACGATCACTGACGTGCCACGTCGCACAGTAAATTCGAACTCGCGACTCTCTGCTGCTGTCTGTTCCAGGCTGCGCAGGGCGTCCGGGCTGTTGATGGCTAGCTCATTGATGTTGAGAATCACATCGCCGGGCACAATGCCGGCCGCCTCGGCCGGCCCGCCGGGGCTGACCTGTCTGACCACAACGCCGGGCAAGACTTCCACATTGAATAATGAGTCGCTCTCGTTGACACCCACATCGACACCGAAATCCAGTAACTGCTGGCTGCCGGTATTGCCGCTTTGCAGATCAAGCTGTTCCGGTGACAGGGTGATTTCGGGAATCAGCACTGCCGGTTCATAACTCACACAGGCGGTCAGTGACAGGGCCGGGACAAGAGCCAGAAAACGGAGGGAGAAAAAGTGCAGTGCTTTGCTTGCAGAGGGCCACATAATTCAGAGTCTTCGCAAATTCACCAGTACCAGCGCCAGTATCACAAATAACAGCAGTGCCGGAATCGGTACCCAGGAATTCAATTGTAGTAAGCGCTCGTCCACCAGTACATCAGAATAGCCTCTTACCAGACGGCTGACATCCTGCAGGTAGGATTGATCCAGCAGTGAGGGCTGGTAACGGGCATAGACATAATTGGCCGCCTCGCCCAGGCTGGTTTTGAAAATATCCAGAGCCAGGGTCAGTCCCAGTGCCGTGCTCACCGCCTGAGTGGCCGTGTTGGCCAGCACTGAAACCAGCAAGGCCAGGGCAATGGCGGCAGGTATGGGAATCACTGCCAGGCGCAGGCCCAGGGCAATTTCCTGGCGAATCTCGGCTTCACTGATCAGCTCAAAACCGTCTTCCACAACGGGGCCAAATTCCCAGAAAAGACTGCTCAGACCATAGCTGACCAGCAGCAGCAGAACAATGGCAATCACGGCCAGTAGATGAAAATACAGCAGTTTGGCCAAAACCAGCAGTGGACGTGGCAGGCGGCGGATGACCAGATGCCGCATCACACCGGTATCGCGGTCGAAAGCAAAGCTGTAGGCCGCAAAAGCAACCAGGATCAGACCCAGTAGCGTCAGTCCGGTACTCAGGGCGTCGACAAAATAGCCCCAGGCATTATTGGCCACAGCAGTTTCAAAGTCGGCAGAGGTAAACAGGTTGCCGCTCACCTGGGCCGTCGCCGCTGTCAGGCTGGCCAGGAATAACTGCAGGCTCACCAGCAGGCTGGGAGCCAGAATCACCAGTTTGCTGCCCAGAGTATGCAGACCGGTATGGATCTCCAGTTTGAGGGCAGTCAGCAGGGCCTTCATGATGCCTCCCGGGTAAGCTGACGAAACAGGCTGTCCAGTGAAGCCCGCTCCAGAATCAGCTCGCTGATGTCGACACCTTGCTGGATGAGACTGGCATTGAGTTCAGCCGATTCCAGGCCAGTCAGTTCCAGATGCAGATAGCCGGCTTCATCCTGGTGTTTGAATTCCACGCCATCCTGACGCTGGAGAATGCCCATGGCCGCCTCTGCGTCGGGGCTGAGCAGTTTGACCCGATTGTTGGAGCCTGCCAGCAGCTCTTCAATGGCGGCACTGCGTTTGATAGCACCCTCATGGAGAATGGCGATATGGCTGCAAACCTGCTCCAGATAGGGAAGCTGATGGGAGGACAGCAGGAAACTGGTATTGGCCTGCTCATTGAGTTGCCGGATCAGGGCCAGCACTTCATCGACACCGCCGGCATCGAGACCATTAAAGGGCTCGTCCAGAATAATCAGTTCCGGATTGCCAAGCAGGGCCTGGGCAATGGAGGCACGGCGCTTGTTACCCAGGGAGAGCTGTTTGATCTTGTAATGATGAAAACGCTGAATCCCCAGCAGTTGTTCCACTTCCGCTATACTGCGGCGCTGTTCCGGGCAGAGCAGCTGGGCTTGCCTGAGACACTGGGCAACAGTCAGATTGGGATTCAGGCTGGGGCTGTCAAAAACGGCCACTACCCGGCCTTGCAGGCGATACAGTTTGTCGGGACTGGCGTCCAGCAGGCGGATGTCACCGGCATTGAATTGTTGCAGGCCCAGCATGCATTCCAGGGTGGTGGTCTTGCCGGAACCATTCAGACCAACCAGGCCATGAACAGCGCCACGAGTCACAGTCAGATCCAGATCCTGGACCACGGCCTTGTCGCCATAGCTTTTCCGGAGTCCTGATACCGATATGACCTTGGTGTCAGTGCTGTCCATTGCCGGCCAGTGAACCCTAGTCTACAAACAGACTTTCGCTGTCGATTTCCTGAACCTCACCGAAGCTTGCCAGGGCTTCCTGGTCGATCACCGACAGGTCGCCGAGCACGGAAATCAGCTTGGGTCGTTCTGCCACATGCTGCTGCTGGAACTCAATCATGTCATCCAGACTGGCTGCCTGCAGCTGGCTGAAACGCTGCCGGCGCGGATCACCATCCAGATCCAGTTGTTCCCAGCGGCGCACACTGCCGATTACTTCCCGGAAACTGACCCGGGAAGTGCGGTAGCGATTCTCCAGGGAATTGGCGGTTTCAGCGAAACGCTCGCTGGAGGCCGGCATGTTGTCGATCAGGTCGATGAAGGCAGTCAGTGCATCCACTGTCTTGTCCGTCTGGGTGCCAATGACTCCCAGCATCATGTTCTGGGCGTCTTCCCGATTACCCTGGGAATAGGCGGCCGAGGCCGAATAGGCCAGCGCCCGGGCTTCACGCAACTCCTGGAATACCACGCTGGACATGCCGCTGCCGAAATAGCTGGTATACAACTGGGCGTTGACAGTATCGGCTTCATTGTAGACCCCGTCTGCGAATTCGATGCGAACCTGGGCCTGGGCAGTTTGCTGATCCACCACCAGCACTTCATTGCTGTCGATTTCACGGGCCCGGCGCAGGCGTACCGGTGGAGTATCGGCAAGTTCTTCCGCCACCGGGTAGTGCTCGCGCAGAATGCTGACCACATCTTCCAGTGGCAGCGAACCGGTATAGGCAAGCGTGTGTTTGTAATCCAGCAATTGCGCCGGCAGGGCCAGCAGTTCGTCCAGTTCTGCCGCCATGATGTCTTCAC
>JALEHB010000150.1 GCA_022763285.1 Pseudomonadales bacterium
GGGTCAGGTAATCGGTCAGGCCATCTTCAAAATACCATTCTTCACTTTGAGCCTTGTCCTTCGCGACGGTCTGGTCATCGAAAATGACTCTCAAGCCGCTACAGAGCACCGCCTTGGCACGCAGTACATGCTTCAGGCGGGGAATGGAGATCTTGGCTGAATCGAAATACTTCTCATCGGGCAGGAAGGTAACCGTGGTTCCCGTATTACGTTTGCCAACCGTATCGATGACTTTCAACTCCGAGGCCTTGTTACCGCCCTTGAATTTCATCTGATGGACCTTGCCATCCCGCTTGACGGTGACTTCCAGTGTTTTGGACAGGGCATTGACCACGGACACACCCACCCCGTGCAATCCGCCGGAGTACTGGTAATTCTTGTTGGAGAATTTGCCGCCGGCATGGAGGCGGGTAAGAATCAGTTCCACGCCACTGACTTTTTCCCCCTTGTGTTTGTCCACGGGCATGCCCCGGCCGTCATCGCTGACTTCCACCGTACCGTCTTTATGGAGTGTCAGGCTCAGGGTTTTGGCATGGCCAGCCAGCGCTTCATCGACACTGTTATCGATGACTTCCTGAACCAGGTGATTGGGGCGTGTTGTATCGGTGTACATGCCCGGGCGCTTTCTGACCGGGTCCAGGCCCTTCAGAACTTCAATTGCATCGGCACTATAGGAATCTGACATGTAAAACTGGTATGAATCTTAAGAGAAAAATGAATGTGGCAAGGCCTGAAACAAGATGTTTGCAGCCTCTCCTTTTGAACCCGACATAAATTCCGGGGGTCCTAAGTTTATCGCGCGAAAGGGACAATTCTTGATTGCGACCGTCGGCAGCAGGGCATGATACTACTCATGTGCCCGGGACGAAATCAGTTAGGGGAAATTGACTGCAAGAGAAAGTCGAAAGCCGCCGGCAGTTCCCGGTCAAAACCGGCATAGGCGTGGTCACCGTCGTCCCTGAGCAGGCACTGCGCGTCGCCATAACGGCGCAGGGCCTGGCGGTAATCCAGTACTTCGTCGTGGCGCTGCAGAAAGACAAGATACTTTTCCGGACTGGCGATGGTCGGTGGGTCCAGTGCCTCTAACTGCTCGATATGCGCCCGGGTTACCTCATGAATCTCACCGCTGTGAAAATTGCGGTGCTCACCGAGGTAGCCCTGCCAGTATTGGGCCGGGTGCACTGCCGGATTGATCAATACCGCTGGCACCTGGAGACGCTCGGCCAGCACAGTGGCATAGAAGCCTCCCAGAGAGCTGCCGATCAGGCCAAGCGCTCCGGTATCCCGGCCAGCCACCAGGTCCAGAAGTTGCGCCACTGTTTCTACCGGGCCCGACTTCAGCTCGGGCACAAGAATCTCATCGAGCTGATCCAGTGATTCGGCGTAACGGCGGGTCTGACAGGCTTTCTCCGATGCCGGGGAACTGAGAAAGCCGTGAAGATAGAGCAGAGTCAGGCCAGACATGATCGGGCTTGGGGCGGAAAGTTCATTGGAGTCAGCAAAGCCAGCAATTAGTAGCCGGTACTGCTGAAATCGGCTTCGATGGTATAGCCTTCAATGCGATGCACTTCGGTATCGATCTGGCCACTTTCATGCAGGCGCAGGGCACGATAACCGGGATTCAGTTTGTCCAGTGAGAAATTGGTAACAAAGGGTTTGAACTGAATACAGGTGGACGGCGTGCACAGGCAACGGACTCCCCTGTGTTGGTAATCCAGTTCCTGATGCACATGGCCATAAATTACAGCACGAAGCTTGCTGCTGTTAACGGCAATATCAAAAAACTCCTTGCCATTATGCAGCCCGATATCTTTCATCCAGCCGGAATTACCCTTGGTCGGGTTATGGTGCAGACAGACCAGACAATGGGAGATGGATTCATCACTGTCTGCTGCCGAGAGGCTGTCCTGCAGAAATTTGAGCTCTGCATCGGTCAACTTGCCATGTACCTGGCCATCCACGCTACTGTCCAGAAAAATAATTCGCCAGTTATTAAGGGTAACCAGCTTGTCATTGAAAGAAGCTTTCGCACCAACTTCTTCCATCACCGCCATACTGTCATGGTTACCAGGAATCCAGCTACAGGGAGCCTGTAATTCAGCCATGCTGGTAATGAAATGCTGGTAGGCCTGGGGTGAGGCATCCTGTGCAATGTCCCCGGTGGCGAGGATATAGTCGATACGTTGTTCTTTCCCTTTCACCAGATCCAGAACGCGCGCCAGACTGTCGTGGGTATTCATCTTCAGCAGTGTGCCGGTTGGCTTACCGTAGAGGTGAGTATCAGTGATCTGAACCAGATGAATTGGATCTTGTGTAGTAAGCGAACTCATCGACACCCAGGTGCATATTCAGGAGCTAAATAATAGATCTGGCGCTTTTGCGCTTCGACCCACATCCAGGCAATGACTCAACCATTCGCCCAGAAAGCGATTGACCTGCATTTTTTCATCTGGCTGATACATCTTGGGATTCGGCTGATGATACCTGGGTTTGAGATTTCGATGCCCCTGGTAGGAGACAACTTCTGCTGTATTGGCGTCGTGATAGACGCGCACCAGCATGGACGGATTGGTCATCCACTGTTTGAACTCCGGCAACTGCACAATCTCCAGAGTCGTGGTGTACTTGAAGGCTTCCAGTATGGTGATCTGCACCGTCAGCTTGCCCTCATTGTCGCCAAGATCGGCAATACAATACTGACTCTGCAGGCCTTCCAGCAGTTTTTGCGGGTCATCTGTATCGATTGTTTCTGCTACATCGCTGTCAAAATCTTCCGGGAACAGTTCATACAGATCCTCGAAGGATTGATCCCGGTAGGCCCGTAGCTGGGGCACAAGCTTGAGCAGGCGAATGTAATTGGCATCACATTCGGCCATCTGCTTGATCAGATCGATGCTGTAACTGCTTTTTGCCATAAAACCTGTCGGCTCATTGACCGGTTGCCGGTCCTGGTCATTTTGATATTGTCTCGGGCACCCGGAGATCTGTTTGAACGATCAACCCCGCAAATCTGGCAGGCTGTCTGGATGCTGCCACTGTTCTGTATGCCAGTAATAATCGGCGATTGAGCGAATATTAGTAGTAATTGTAACCATTTGGCCCGGATTTGCGAGCACCACGGCCAATTCCTGCAGACTGGCTTATCCAGCCTCTCCCAGCCAGCGCTGTTGCAATTGTGATTTGTTCAGTAGCAGCCACTGGATAGCAATAATACTCATGGCATTGTCAATGCTGCCGTCACTCAGCCCGGCTGCGGCCTGCTCACAACTGAGAGTGACCACTTCGATATCTTCAAATTCATCATCCAGGCCAAACACGCCGCCGGCTTCACTGGCATCGACACGGCCACAGAACAGGATCACCCGTTCGTTGCTGGTGCCGGGACTATTGTAATAATCCGAGATCTTGATGAGGTCCCGGGGCTTCAGATTGGCTTCTTCTTCAGACTCACGACAGGCCACCGTCTCATGCGACTCATCCTTGTCCACCATGCCTGCCACCAGTTCCAGCAGCCAGGGAGATGACTTGTCATCCATGACGCCAACCCGAAACTGCCTGACCATGACAATCTCATCCCGCTCCGGGTCGTAGAGCAAGACGCCAACTGCCTGGTCCTTGACCAGCAATTCCCTTTCCATTGGCCCAATCCAGCCACCCTCATGGCGACGATGTTTGAGGGTCAGCAGGTCCACCTTGAGGAAGCGCCGGTGGCACACCTGACGATCAAGAATCTCAACGTCGGAACTGGCAAGACGGGGCTGGAGCTTATTCATTCAGACGAGGTCATAGGTCAGGTCAGTCAGCAACTTCAGAATGGCATCACGGATTTGGCGACAAACATCATCAAAGACCTTGTCGATCTCCTCGTCAGTGCCGGTGGCCCGGGCCGGATCCTCAAAAAACAGTTGCTTGCGTTTGATTTTGGCGGGCAGCAGGGGACAATTGCTGTCTGCCTCGGAACAGACAGTAACCAGCATATCCGCCCATTCCACCAGGTCGTCGGACAGCAAATCAGAGGTCTGATCGGAGATGTCCACGCCCTGTCGGGCCATGGCCGCAATGGCCCGGGGATTCACCCCCTGGGCCTCGAGGCCTGCTGAGCGGACTGACAATTGCAGGGGGGAAACCGATTGGCCGGCAAAATGCCTGGCCCAGCCTTCTGCCATCTGTGAACGACAGGAGTTGCCTGAAC
Organism: Pseudomonadales bacterium; assembly: GCA_022763285.1. Taxonomy (GTDB): domain Bacteria; phylum Pseudomonadota; class Gammaproteobacteria; order Pseudomonadales; family Pseudohongiellaceae; genus UBA9145. Next base: position 4,193 of record JALEHB010000150.1, read on the forward strand.
AGAGAAACAACAGGTTCATTGAATACTATTCTGTGCCTTGTTTAACTGATTGAGCGGATGCAGTGCTGAAATCCTGCGGGTCAATCGCCGCTCACTCGCTGCGACTGGTGACTTCCAGCAAATGGTAACCAAATTGGGTTTTTACCGGGCCTTGCAGGCTGTTGACGTCAGCACTGAACACCACTTCGTCAAATTCCTTGACCATCATGCCGGGGCCGAACTGCCCCAGATCTCCACCCTGTGCCTTGGAGGGGCAATTGGAGTGTTCGCGGGCGATTTCGGCAAAATCCTCGCCATTTTCAATACGTTCCTTCAATGCCAGACATTCTGACTCTGTATCAACCAGGATATGGCGTGCGGTAGCTACAGTCATGGGTCTCTCCTCAATTTCGAATCCCGTCATTATGCCTGAATCGCCCCTGCAGAGACACTGTAAATGAGTTCCGCTATAATTGCCCGGTGTGCGGCCCGGTTCAGGATGAACAGGGCCGGGTCACTACCTTCTTCGAATTCGACCCAATCCTGACAAACAGCCAACGGGTGCTTACATGCCATTGCCTGACGCTTCTCCACGTAAACATATTCACACCCGAGCCATTGACTATCGTGGCTATGAACGTGAGGACGGTCTGTTCGACATCGAAGCCCATATGACCGATGTCAAAACCTACAGCTTTCAGAATAACTGGCGCGGCGAAGTGCCGGCGGGCGAACCCCTGCATGAAATGCTGCTAAGGGTCACTATCGATGAGACCTTCGAGATCAAGGATGTTGTCGCGGTCACCGATCACAGCCCCTTTGCCATGTGCCCGGATATCACCCCGAATTACAAATCACTGATTGGTATCCGTATGGGGCCCGGCTGGCGCCGGGCTATCCGCCAGAAAGTTGGCGGCGTGGAGGGTTGCACCCACCTGACCGAGTTGCTGTTTCCCATGGCCACCGTCGCCATGCAAACCATCTGGCCCCTGTTGCGCCATCGCCAGAATCGGGCTGACTCCGATATCCCCAAATCCAGCA
>JALEHB010000151.1 GCA_022763285.1 Pseudomonadales bacterium
CCACCACCGCCGCGGGAATCCAGCATCTGCATTTCATTGGCAACGATTTCAGTGGTATAGCGCTTGACGCCATCCTGCTCCCAGGAGCGGGTCTGCAGACGCCCTTCGATATAAAGTTTGCTGCCTTTCTTCACATACTGCTCAACGATCTCAGCCAGCCGATTGAAAAACACCACCCGGTGCCATTCCGTGCGCTCCTGCTGTTCCCCGGTGTTCTTGTCCTTCCAGGTATCACTGGTGGCAATAGATACATTGGCCACCGCATTACCGTTGGGCATGTACCGCACTTCCGGATCATTTCCGACATTACCTACCAATATAGCCTTGTTGACTCCTCGACTTGCCACGCTGTTCTCCCTTTACGCAAGAATTTCGATCAATACCGAAGTCTATACCATGGTCCGTACTGATAGGAAATCTGAGACGAAATCTGTTCAATTTGCCAGGCAAAATGATCGGCCGGCAGCCCCAACCACTCGAAGCCACACTGCCCAATGTCTGGCGATGGGGCAGGTGGCAGGGAGGGGCCCCACGCAGTTGGGGTTGCCCTGCTATCCACCTCCCCACAATTCATAGAATGAAATAAAGAATGAAACGAAACCCACACCACCCCGGCGTAAGCGGCCGGATCCCCCCAACCACTCAAAGCCCCGCTGCCCGATGTCTGGCGATGGGGTGGGTAGCAGGGAGGGGCCCCACGCAGTGGGGGTTGCCCTGCTATCCACCTCCCCACAATTCATAGAATGAAATAAAGAATGAAACGAAACCCACACCACCCCGGCGTAAGCGGCCGGATTCCCCCAACCACTCGAAGCCCCACCGCCCAATGTCTGGCGATGGGGCAGGTATCAGGGAGGGGCCCCACGAAGTGGGGGTTGCCCTGCTACCTGCCTCCCCACCACTCATAGAATGAAAAAGCCAAACATAAAAAAAGAACCACGCAGCAACAGAATAAACAGAATAAAAGAAAGACAAAACCAATCCCTCCTTTACTCACGTAATCAAAATTTCCGATAATGATCGGTTTCGCCCATCCAGCCTGAGCCATACATGGACAAGATAGTAGTACGTGGGGCCCGCACCCATAACCTGAAGAACATCAACCTGGAAATTCCCCGCGACAAACTGGTGGTCATTACCGGCCTGTCCGGCTCCGGCAAGTCATCCCTGGCCTTCGACACCCTCTATGCCGAAGGACAACGCCGCTATGTGGAATCCCTGTCCACCTATGCCCGGCAATTCCTGTCGATGATGGAAAAGCCCGATATTGACCATATCGAGGGCCTGTCACCGGCCATCTCCATCGAACAGAAGTCCACCTCTCACAACCCCCGCTCCACCGTGGGTACCATCACCGAGATCTACGACTATCTGCGCCTGCTGTTCGCCCGGGTCGGTGATCCCCATTGTCCCGACCATGACATCAAGCTGGAAGCCCAGACCGTCAGCCAGATGGTGGACAAGGTCATGGCCCTGCCGGAAGGCAGCCGGGTGATGGTGCTGGCACCCATAATCCGCGAGCGCAAAGGCGAACACCTGCATGTGTTCAATGAACTGCGCAGTGGCGGTTTTATCCGGGCCCGGGTGGACGGGCTGGTCTGTGAAATTGACTACCCGCCGAAACTGGAAAAGAACAAGAAACACTCCATCGATGTGGTCATTGACCGCCTGAAGATTAAACCGGGCCTGGAACAGCGTCTGGCCGAGAGCTTTGAAACCGCCCTGCAACTGGCCGACGGCCTGGCGGTGGTCAGCAATATGGAAGACGAAGACAGTGAAGACCTGGTGTTCTCCTCTCTGTTCGCCTGCCCCATGTGTGGTCACAGCATCTCCGAACTGGAACCGCGGCTGTTCTCCTTTAACAATCCGGCCGGTGCCTGTGCCAGTTGTGACGGCCTTGGTCTGAAACAGTATTTCGATGAATCCCGCATCATCACCGACGATGGACTGGCCCTGTCAGAAGGCGCCATTCGCGGATGGGACCGGCGCAATATCTATTACTTCTCCATGCTGTCTTCACTGGCCGACCACTACGGATTCGCCATCGACAAGCCCTTCAAGAAGCTGTCAAAGAAGCATCGCCAGGTGATACTGCACGGCAGTGGCGACGAAGTAATAGATTTCCACTACGTCAATGACCGCGGCGACACCATGATTCGCAGCTATCCCTTTGAAGGCATTTTGCCCAATATGGAGCGCCGCTATCGGGAAACCGAATCCTCCATGGTGCGGGAAGAACTGGCCAAGTATCTCAGCAGCCAGCCCTGCCCCGACTGCCATGGCACCCGTCTGCGCCGGGATGCCCGCCATGTGCTGATCAAGGGCAAGAACCTGCCCACCATTACCGAAATGACGGTGCATGACGCTGCCGAGTATTTCAACAAGCTGAAGCTGGCGGGCAAGCGGGCCAAGATTGCCGAGAAAGTATTGAAGGAACTGCAGGATCGCCTGCGCTTTCTGGTGGACGTGGGCCTGAATTACCTCACCCTGAGCCGCAGTGCCGACACCCTGTCCGGGGGTGAGGCCCAGCGTATCCGGCTGGCCAGCCAGATCGGTGCCGGCCTGGTGGGAGTCATGTATATTCTCGATGAACCCTCCATTGGACTGCATCAGCGGGACAACTCCCGCCTGCTCAATACCCTGTTCCATCTCCGGGATCTGGGTAATACCGTGCTGGTGGTGGAGCATGACGAAGACGCCATCCGCAGTGCCGACCATGTCATCGATATCGGCCCCGGTGCCGGCGTGCACGGCGGCCAGGTGGTGGCTGAAGGGCCGGTAAGCAAGATTGAAAAAGCCAAGGACTCACTCACCGGCCAGTTTCTGTCCGGCAAGGAAGCCATTGTTATTCCCGAGCAGCGGGTCGAATTCGACAAGAAGCGTGTGCTGAAACTGAAAGGCGCCAGCGGCAATAATCTCAGGAAAGTGAATCTGACCGTGCCCCTGGGCCTGTTTACCTGTATCACCGGTGTTTCCGGCTCGGGCAAGTCCACGCTGATCAACAATACCCTGTATCCCATTACTGCTACCAAACTCAATGGGGCCACTACCCTCAACCCGGCACCCTATGAAGAACTGGAAGGCCTCGAGCAACTGGACAAGGTGGTGGATATCGACCAGAGCCCCATCGGTCGTACCCCCCGCTCCAACCCGGCCACCTATACCGGCATTTTTACCCCGGTGCGGGAATTATTCGCCGGTACCCAGGAAGCCCGCTCCCGCGGTTACAAGCCCGGACGCTTCAGCTTTAACGTCAAGGGCGGCCGCTGCGAAGCCTGCCAGGGCGACGGTGTGGTCAAGGTGGAGATGCATTTCTTGCCGGATGTTTATGTGGCCTGCGATGTCTGCCGCGGCAAACGCTATAACCGCGAAACCCTGGAAGTGAAGTACAAGGGCAAGAACATCAATGAAGTGCTGGAAATGACTATCGAGGATGCCCGGGAATTCTTCGACCCGGTGCCGGTGATCGCCCGCAAATTGCAAACCCTGATGGACGTGGGCCTGTCCTATATCCAGCTTGGCCAGGCCGCCACCACCCTGTCAGGTGGTGAAGCCCAGCGGGTGAAACTGAGCCGGGAACTGTCCAAACGTGATACCGGCAAGACCCTGTATATTCTCGACGAGCCCACCACCGGCCTGCATTTTCAGGATATCCGTCAGTTGCTCAAGGTCCTGCATCACCTGCGTGATCAGGGCAATACGATTGTGGTGATCGAGCACAATCTGGATGTCATCAAGACTGCCGACTGGCTTGTGGACCTCGGCCCCGAGGGCGGCAGCGGCGGTGGCCAGATCATCGCCGAGGGCACACCGGAAGACGTGGCGGCCAACAAGGCATCACATACCGGCGAATACCTGAAAAAGATACTGGCCTAGAGCTGACTCTCCAGACGGGCGTAACTGGCTTCCATTCCGTCTGCCATGCCGGACTCCAGCATGGCGTCCAACGCCGCGGCATCGGGCAGAGTCATGCGCAGCGTCAGTTCAGTGCCGCCGTCTATCGCCGTAAATAGCGTCTCGACCCGATTATCTGGCGTGGTGTCCGGCAGGTGCATGCGCTCTACATGGACCAGACGATTGGGCGCATCCACAAGCAGGTATTTCCCGCTCAGGGAAAAACGGCCATCTCCCTCCAACTGTCGCCAGACGATTTGAATCTGGCCACCGGCTTGGGGATCCGATTCGCAATCTGTAATTTCCCAACCTTCCGGGCCCAACATCCATTGCCGCATCAGATCGGCATCTGTATGGGCTCTACACAGTTGCTCAGCTGAAGCCTGGAAGGCTCGCCGGCATAAAACTGTCGTCTCATTTTCCCGCGTCAATTCCAGGGGCATGGACAAACCTCCTTCAGTGATCGACTCGCTGCGGAGCCTGCTTTGTCATAGTACTGCAAAAAAGTTTTAACCGAATTGTCACCATTCAGTCATTACGAATTCACGAAAGCGCAACAAAATCTGCCGTGGTGAATAAACAGGGCATCCACAGCCACTTCCGCCCTGCCATCCAATTTCAAATACTATCAGGAGACACGCATGCGCTATCCACGTGCTGCAAGAAAACTGCTTTGCACATCAATACTGCTGGGACTCGGTCTTAGCGGACAGGTCGCTGCCCAGGATACCTCTTCCGCCATTCGCGGCAAGCTGGTAGACGCCAACGGCAACCCCATGGCCAATGCCACGGTTGTAGTCCAGGACAGCCGTACCGGTGCCACCCGCACCCTGGAATCCAACAGCTCCGGCACCTTTTATGCACCCAACCTGTCTGTGGGTGGTCCCTACACGGTTCGCATCAACAACCAGCGCACTGTCACAGTGGATTCCATCGAACTGGGTGATGTCTACAACCTCACCATCGACATGAGAGCCTCCCAGGTCGAGGAAATCATCGTCCTCGGCGAAACCAATACCCTGGTGGATGTTGCCGCCGGTCCGGCTGCCTCCTTTGGCACTTTCGACATGCGCACCTCGGTGTCCTATAACCGCGACATCCGCGATGTCTATACCATCGACCCGCGTTTCAATCTGGACGGTGATGCCCGTGACTCCCAGGTCAACTGCATCGGCAAGCACCCGCGCTTCAACGCCATCTCCCTGGACGGTGTTGCCCAGAACGACCGCTTTGGCCTGAACAGCAATGGCTATGCCACCGCCACCGGCATGCCCTTCCCCTATGAGTCCATCGCCCAGGTGTCTGCCGAGCTGGCTCCTTTCGATGTGACCTATGGCGGCTTCACCGCCTGTAACGTCAATGCGGTGACCAAGTCCGGCAGCAATGAATGGACCGGTACTGCATTTTTCGAATTTACCAATGAAGGCCTGCGCGGTGATGAAGTTACCGGCAATGACGGCATTACCCGTAGTCTGGGTACGCCCGATTATGACGAAGAAACCTATGGCTTCAGCGTCGGTGGCCCGCTGATTGAAGACAAGCTGTTTATCTTTGGCGCTTATGAAGAAACCGAGCAACCGGAATTCATCGGCATGGGTTACGCCGGCTCCGGCAATGGCGAGGAGCGTGACTGGCTCAGCGCCGATGATTTCAATCGCGTCAGCAGCATTGCCAGCAGTGCCTACAACTACGACGCTGGCGGTCAGCCCACTGACGGTGTACAGGCCACTGAAAGCTATATGTTGCGCGCCGACTGGAACATCAATGCCGACCATACCGCGGCACTGATCTACAACTACTACGAAGGTTCAGAAGACCGCGCCTCCGACAGCGACAGCAACGAGTTTGAGTTCGCCAATCACTACTACCAGAAAGGCGCCGAGCTTGAGACCTGGATTGTCAAACTGCAATCCCAGTGGAGCAATGCCCTGTCCACCGAAGTATTCATCAATACCAACGAGATGATCGACTCCCAGGTAACCGTGGGTCCCAAGGACTTCGGCGACCATCAAATCAGCGTTGGCAGCAACACCATCTATCTGGGTGCCGATGATTCCCGTCAGGCCAATGCCCTGAATTGGGATTCCACTTTCTTCAAGCTCTCCGGCAACTACCTGCTCAATGACCACATCATTACCTTTGGTTATGAGCGAGACTCCCTGGAAGTGTTCAACAAGTTTGTGCAGCACTCCAATGGCGGTGAGTGGGACTATTTTGACGATTCCGGCAGCAACCCTGCTTTCTGTGATGCATTAACAGCCCAGGGCCGTTTCGATGACCCCAACTGTGATCTGTCCGGTATCGATCGCTTTGAACTGGGTCGTCCGAGCCGCGTGTACTACGGCAGCGGCGGCGGCAGCAATAATCCGGACGATGCGGCAGCCAACTTCAGCAATGATCTGGATGTATTCTACGTTCAGGATGAATGGCATATCCCCAACTACAATCTGACTCTGGTAGGCGGCCTGCGTTACGAGCGCTACAGCATGAGCGACCGTCCCAATTTCAACCAGGCTTTCACCAGCCTGACCGGTGTGCGCAACGACGCCAATATCGACGGGGTTGACCTGTTGATGCCACGTTTGGGCTTCACCTGGGAGATCGACTACAACCTGACCCTGCGTGGCGGAATCGGCCTCTACTCCGGTGGTAACCCCAATGTGTGGATGACCAATGCCTGGAGTAATGATGGCATTACCAATGTGCAGACTCGCTACGATAATTTCGATGCTTCCGAGTCTGTTTTCACAGACGTAGCTCTGAGCGGATCTGGTCGTCCGGGTTACGATGTACCACAATCGCTGGTGGATCAGGTGGCCTCTACCAGCGCCGCCGATGCCAATGACAGCTTTGTGGTGCTGATCGACCCCAACTACGAGCAACCTTCCGAATGGAAGTACTCCCTGGGTGCCACCTACAGCTTCAACAATGGCCTGACTCTGGACGGCGATGTGATCTTCTCCGAACAGAATAACCCGGCCTATTACGAAGACCTGTCACAACAGGTTGTAGGGTCCACCTCAGCCGGTCAGCCCATCTACGACTTTGTGCGCGGCGAAGACAACTTCATGCTCACCAATGCCAACACCGCCGGTGAAGGTCTGGCCATGTCACTGATCGCCAAGCAGAACTACGATTGGGGGCTGGACTGGAGTGTGGGTTATGCCTACTCGGAAAATACCGATGTAAGCCCCATGAATTCTTCCGTTGCAGGTTCCAACTTTGGCAATCTGTCGCTGTACAACCTGATCGATCCCCTGCCGGCCACCTCCGACTACCTGTCACCCCACCGCTTCACGGCAAGGGTCAGCTACGGTCGGGAATTCATCCCGGGTCATGAGACCCGCATCACCGGCATGTTCTATCGCAAGAAGGGTCAGCCGCAAAGCTACGTGATGAGTTCTGGTGATCTGGAAGGCGATGGTTTCTTTGGCCGTCACCTGATGTATGTGCCCACTGCCAATGATCCCAATGTGGTCATCGGTCCGGACTTCGATCTGGCCGCCTACAGTGCCTTCATCGCCGATCAGGGTTATGAGCAGTTCGCCGGTGGTTTCGTGCCCCGTAACGAAAGCTTTGCCTCCTGGTCTTCTCGTCTGGATCTGCGTATCGATCAGGAACTGCCGCTGATGTTCGGTACCCGCGCTCGCGCCTATCTGAAGATCTACAATGTCCTGAACATGCTCAATGATGAATGGGGCGTACAGTACGACAATGAGTTCTTTGCCCAGGAAGTGCTGACCACCTCCATCGACGACCAGGGACGCTATGTCTTCGAGGAGTTCGACTACCGCAGCATCACTGATCTGCGGGAAAATGCCTCTCTTTATGAAATTCGAATGGGTATCCAGTTCGAATTCTAGTAATCAGGCAGCATTGCAAGACTGAAACCCGGCCACTTGACGGTGGCCGGGTTTTTTTATGGTGAATCTTCCCGGATTCACCCACCATTCAGACGATGCATGGGTTAATATCTGGCAGCCGTTCGATAATGACAACAGGGAAGAACACGCATGAAGGACTGCCGCAG
>JALEHB010000152.1 GCA_022763285.1 Pseudomonadales bacterium
AGGCACTGGAGAAACCGTAGATAACATCATCCCAGGCCTGGTTACTGTCCTGGCGCAGACTTGAAAACCACTGCGCCAGATCCTGACGTTGTCTCATAAGATTGTTCAGCAAATCATCCGCGTAACGCTCGGCAGCAGCACTCATGTCTTCACTGCGAGCGTCGATGCTTTGCTGCAAATTATCGATGCGGCGATCAAAACTGTTCAAAGTCGTGCGTGTCTGGGTTATCACGTGTCTCGGCTATCAACTCCTGGCGTTGCTGTTCGGAATAGGTCAATACCGATTGCTTCAACTCCATGGCCTGTTGCTGCATGTCAGAAAACGCCGGCATAGCATTGTCTTTTTCCGCCTGCGTCCAGCCAGATGGTGAGGCCAGTAGCGCCGCCAGCATCAGTGTCGCCGCCAGACTGTATTTGCGGTGACTGCTTTGATTGCTGTCTGTGCTGATGATTCGTTTTCTGTTCGTCATACAATCCTCCACGCTAATTTCATCATCCGTGTATCAAAAGACTTGTGGACTACGCGCAAAAATTCAAGGGTGATTCACGTTTGCATCCTGAACCCGCAAGCCCGGCTGAGCCAGCACTTACCGTGAAACTGCCATGCACAGGCGTGGAACAATCAAAACAATCTCCAGGCGATTGCAAGGCGAACCCGCAAGTGTTTTGCTAGGCCTATGGTGAATCTGAAACTCGACAAGCCACCTTTGGTAGTGGCACTGGGCGGCAATGCCCTCAATGAGTTTGCATCAGACGAGTTGGACGCTTCTCTCGGCCGGCTCTGTACTGTACTGGCCAGGCATGCCCATCAGGGTCTGGTGATAACCCACGGCAATGGTCCCCAGATCGGCTATCTGGATGCACTGCAGCAAGCGAGTACAACATCACAGATCACTGGCCAGGATCCTGCACATCGCCCGCTGGATGTACTCGGCGCCGAGTCCGAAGGCTGGCTTGGGTATGAAATACAGCGTTGCATGGCCAATGCCCTGCAGCGAGCCGATGCTGCCGTTACCGTCCTCAGTTTTATGGAAGTGGATGCCAGGGATAAAGCCTTTGCAAACCCGGACAAACCCATCGGCCCCTGCTATGACGCCAGGCAGGCCCGGCAACTCAGCGCTGAACATGGCTGGCAGTTTCGCTGTCAGGACTCCCGCTACCAGCGGGTAGTGCCCTCCCCCAGGCCGCTGGCCTGTCCGCAATTGCCAGCCATAGCTGCCCTGCTGGCACAGGGTCAGGTGGTGATTTGCGCCGGCGGTGGTGGCATTCCGGTGCTTCGCAACAACGAGGGGGATTTGCAGGGTGTAGAAGCGGTGATCGACAAGGATCGCGCCAGCGCCCTGCTGGCCCAGGAACTGGGTGCCGAGCGCTTGATACTGGCTACCAATATCGATGGCGTGTACCGCCACTGGCCCCGTCAGGAAAACGACTACCCCCTGCAAGATACCGATGCAGAAGAACTGGCCGGGCTGTCTCTGGAAGCCGGCAGCATGGGACCCAAGGTAGCAGCGGCCTGTCAGTTCGCCAGACAGCAGCGCCGCCCTGCCGTCATTGGCGCCCTGGAGCAGCTGGAGCAATTGCTTGACTGCCGCGCCGGTACCGTAGTGCATCCTGCAGCGCACTGCGGTTCAGACCAAGCCATTGAGGAGAGTGGATCATGAGTGAATCCGGTTCCTTCCAACCCTTTCCCACCCTGCGCAAGATCAGCGAGTCAGACTCGGCCCGTAATCGCCCCTGGCAGAGCTGCTTGCTCTGCGTGGACCTGCAGCATCTTGGCTGCAGCGAGGGTTTCGGGGTATTTGAAAATCACCGCGAATCCGGTGTTTCAGAGGAAGCCATCCAGTATTATCTGCGCAACGTACACGAAACAGTGATACCCAATGTGCGTAAACTGCAGGACTATTTTCGTGAGCATGGACTGGAAGTGGTGCACACCCGCATCCAGTCCCTGACCGAAGACGGGCGGGACCGCAGCCCGGAACACAAGCGTCTGGGCCTGCACGCCCCGCCGGGTTCCAAACTGGCGCAATTCATTGACGAGGTCAAACCCCACAAGAATGAAGTAGTATTGAACAAAACCGCCAGTGGGGCCTTTGTGTCCACCAATATCGAATATGTGCTGCGCAATATGCAGATCGCCGAACTGTTCGTCGTCGGGGTGTATACCAACGAATGTGTCAGCAGTTCGGTGCGCAGTGCTGCCGACCTGGGTTTTGATGTCCGGCTCATCTCCGATGCCACCGCCGCCATCACCGGGGATCTGCACGAGGCCACCCTGTTGACCACCAAGGACCGCTATGCCCGGGTCCTGACAACTGATGAGGCCATCGAACAACTGGCACAGCAGACACAGGCGCAATCAGGGCATTCAGACTAGGCAATCAAGCGAGGAAACTATGGAATCAATCAATCCGGCCACTGACGAAAAACTGCAATCCTGGGAAGTCATGGACGACAAGACGGTGGACGGCATTATCGACGCCAGCCACGAGGCCAGCCTGGCCTGGCGCCGGACCTCCTTTGCCGAGCGCAGCGAATTGCTGCACAAAGCCGCCGGCATTCTCAAGGACAAGCGCGAGGAATTCGCCGAGCTGATGAGCAAGGAGATGGGCAAGGTGCTCAAACAGGCTCTGGCAGAAATCGACAAATGTGCCGGTGCCTGTGAATACTATGCCGATGAGGGCGCCGGTTTTCTCTCTCCCGAGGCTATCGAAACCGATGCCAGTCATAGCGGCATCGTCTATCGCCCCCTGGGCACAGTGCTGGCGGTAATGCCCTGGAATTTTCCTTTCTGGCAGGTGTTTCGTTTTGCCGCCCCGGGGTTGATGGCCGGCAATACTGCCCTGCTCAAACACGCCAGCAATGTCACCGGTTGTGCACTGGCCATTGAATCGGTGTTTAAGGAAGCCGGCTTTCCCGAACATGCATTTCGCAGTCTCATCATCGGCAGTGACGCTGTTGCCCGGGTCATCGAGAACCCCAAGGTGCACGCCGTGACTCTCACCGGCAGCACCCCTGCTGGCAAGGCAGTGGCCGCCAAGGCCGGGGAAATGCTGAAAAAGTCAGTGCTGGAACTGGGCGGCAGCGACCCCTATGTGGTGCTGGATGACGCCGATATGGAATCTACGGTCAAGACCTGCGTCGACAGTCGCCTTAACAACGGTGGCCAGACCTGCATCGCCGCCAAACGCTTTATCGTGGTGGAATCCAGGCTGGAAGAGTTCACCAGGGCGGTGATCGAGGAAATGAAATCCCGGGTCATGGGTGATCCCATGGATGAGAACAGCGATATCGGTCCCCAGGCCCGCAGCGACCTGCGGGATGAATTACAGCAACAGGTTGAGAAAAGCGTGGAGCAAGGCGCCACCCTGGCTTTGGGGGGAGAGATTCCTGACAAGCCAGGGGCCTGGTATCCGCCCACGGTTCTTACGGGCGTCAAACCGGGCATGCCCGCCTATGATGAGGAAACCTTTGGACCGGTGGCGGCAATCATCGCCGCCCGGGACGAAGACGAGGCCATTCGCATCGCCAATGACACCAGTTTCGGCCTGGGCGCGGCAGTATTTACCCGGGATCTGGAACGGGGCCAGAAGCTGGCCGAGAATGAATTGCAGGCTGGCGCCTGTTTCGTCAATGCGCTGGTGAAATCCGACCCCAGACTGCCCTTCGGTGGCATCAAGGAATCAGGTTACGGGCGGGAATTGAGCTACCTCGGCATTCGCGAATTCGTCAATGCCAAGACCATCTATGTGGCCTGAGGTGAGGCCGCAAGTGTCAGTGGCTCTGTTCTGCCTCTTCCCTGCGGTGGGCATCCTGGTGCTTGACCAGCCAGCGGTTGGCATCAATGACGCTGGCGAAGACATCCAGGTTTGAGCCGGTTTCTTCGATGCGGCAATAGTCCAGCAGGAAGGGTTTGAGGTCTTTGTCGATGTTCTGCGGGAAGACAAAGGCCTTGCGATCACCTTTGCGGGAAATGCGTTTTTTGGCAGGCAGGGCTCTGCGGGGAATGGCCGGCTCAGCGTCGGCCAGGCTGGCATTACTGAAGTCAAACAGGGCCATATTATTGCGATTGCCCTTGTAGTAATGGTCGATGCATTTGGGAATTTCTGGCGCCTTGATCTCGCCACAGACCGTAATCACGGTCAGGCCAAGCTCCCGGTCCAGAAAGGATTCAATTTCAGCCATCACTCTGTTTCCATACAGTGTACTTCGATGATTGCAGTGTACTGGCAGCCATCCTTGGCTGTCACCCGGCAAATACCCCAGTTTGGGCGACATTTACCGCATTTGTCCCGGTCAGGGGTTTTCAGCCACCACCGCATCGATGAAATCGGAGAAATTCTGGTAATTGGTACTGCCTGGGGCCAACAGAACGCCGCCATCGTGGGCCTGACCACCTGAGGGCTTGGCCAGCAGGGTGGCAGCCCCACCACTGGTGATATAGCTCACCAGGGTATTGTAATTGCTATTCAGAAAGTCATTCTGGGCACTGCTGAGGTAGAGCAGCGGTGTGGCGGTGGCCGCCCCGCCCTGGAAATGGCAGGTCCGGCACTGGTTCTGAATAATCGGCCCGGAAATATTCTCACTATACAGTGTCAGGCTCTGTGCCTGGGTCACCTCGGCGGCGATGGAGAAGGTCAGCGGCTGAGCCGTGTAGTAGAGCTCGTTCTCTGCGGCTACGCTGTCATAGGCCAGGTATATCTGTAGTGTCGTGTCAGAAACCCCTGCCGGGCCGAAGGCCACATTTTCCACCACCGGAATCGACTCTACATCGGCCAGGGTTTTCTCGGCACGAATAGGCTGCAGGGTTTCCAGGCTGAAATCCCAGACCACAAACTCACCGCTTTCCAGGCCGATAAAATAGGTATTTTCCCAGAATATGATCAGGTAGATATTACCCACCGTGTTGACATGCTCGGGTTCTACCCGCAGTTCAGTGAGTACATCGATAGCCTGGTCAAACGCAAACTCACTGCCATAGCTGAGGCCCTCATCGGCAGTCACGCCGCCAAAAAAGCGCGCAGTGGTATCAGCGCCACTGCCGGTGGCCGCCGCCAGTTCCGGCAGCTGGGCCTGCGCCGCCAGCGGCAGAGAAAAAGAAACTAGAATGGAAATTGCCAACCAACGCAGTGTCGCGCCGAATCGTTGTGTTGTTTTGTTATTGGGCATGCTGCCTCCCTGATCTGTTGGACCGCCTGTTATCAGCCCCACGGATTCTAAAAGCCCGGGGCCTGTATGCAGTGACGTACAGCCAGGCCATTGGTTGACATTTAAACCCGGAATCCCGGGCAGGTATGCGAAACAGATCACGCCTCGAATAAGGCAAAATTTCAGCGCAGGCGATGATTTCAGTTAATCAGCATAAAGGTCGCGGAGGTTTTGGCAACCAGTTTATCGGCGCTGTATACCGCGATTTCCGTGCGAAACAGGCGGCTGCCAGCATGAATTACCCGGGCCTGGGCCTGCAGGGACTCACCCGCTGGCGGCCGGATAAAGGCAATACTGAGATCAGTGGTCGCGGTCTGGCTGCCATCGGGACGTACCGTGCGCACCGCCAGACCGGCTGCGGTATCGGCCAGTGAGGTCAAGACGCCGCCATGTACCCGGCCACCGTTATTGAGATGATGGGGCTTGAGGTCGATCTGGCAGACCGACTCGCCGTCTGCCGCAGACAGAACCTGAATGCCGAGAAACTCCCCAAACGGGCTGCTGATCAGATCACTCATCCCAGAGGCCGGCAGCAGTATAGGGTCCGCCGGGCAGCTCAAAGAATTTGCCGGTGACATAGCGGTAGTGACGGTCAAGCTGATCCAGTTGCTGCATTTCTGCGGCTGATAACTGCAACTCCGCAGCCGCCAGGTTCTGGGCCATCCGCTGGGGATTGACCGACTTGGGAATGACCACGGTGCCCCGATTCACGGCCCAGGCAATCAGCACCTGAGCCGGACTCACATCCCGTTGCCGGGCAATGGCCTGCACCGCCTCGATCTCCATCAGACGGGGTTCGTCCTCGGCCTTCATGCGCGCATCCCGATCACCGGATCCCAGGGGGGAATAAGCGGTAATGACGATGCCATTGGCATCGCAATAGTCTTTCAAATCCTGCTGCCTGAGCAGAGGATGGCCTTCAATCTGGTTGACCGCCGGCTTGATGCGGCATTGATCCATCAGCAGGGCCAGTTTGCTGGCACTGAAATTGGAAACCCCGATATTACGAACCAGCCCCTGATCAGCACAGCACTGCATGGCCTGCCAGGTTTCCGTCAATGGCACTTCTTCAAGGGACAGGAATTCATCGGCCGTACTGGCGATACCCACCCCTTCCTTCACCGCTACCGGCCAGTGAATCAGATACAGGTCGAGATAGTCGAGCTGCAAGTCCTGCAGGGTCTTTTCCAGGGCTGGCTGTACCTGACTTTCACGGTGACTGTTGTTCCATAACTTGGATGTGATGAATAGCTCATTGCGGTTCACCTGACCACTTTTCAGAGCCGCATTCAGTGCCACACCGATTTCGGATTCATTGCCATAGATGGCAGCACAATCGAAATGACGATAGCCCAGTTCAAGGGCCTCACTGACCGCCTCGGTCACCACACCCGGTTCTGACTTCCAGGTGCCCAGACCCAGCATGGGCATACTGTCGCCACTGTGCAGATTCAAATATTTCACCAGTCCCCCTATGCGCGGTTTTTTAAACGCTGTTGTTTTTTGAATGCCTGTTTGCGCTGCCGACGCTGCTCAATGGTTTCCTGCATGTCCTGGCCCAGATGAGCCTCGCCACGGCTTTTGGCCAGTTCCAGTTGCCGTTCCCGTTCGGCATAGCGCCGACGCTGCTCTTCGCTGTGCTGGTCATGGCAATGGGGGCAGCTGACACCCTGGCGATAGTACTCGCTGGCCTTGTCCGCCTCGGTAATGGGCATGCGACAGGCATGGCACTGATCATAGCTGCCAGGCTCAAGGTCGTGATTGACTGTAACACGATTATCAAACACAAAACATTCGCCCTGCCAGCGGCTGTGCTGTTTGGGCACTTCCTGCAGATAATTGAGAATACCGCCCTTGAGGTGGTAAACCTCCTCAAAGCCCGCCTGCTTGAGATAGGCCGTGGACTTCTCACAGCGAATGCCGCCGGTGCAGAACATGGCCACTTTTCGGTGTTTTTCCGGGTCCAGATTCTGCTTCACGTAGTCCGGAAATTCCCGGAAGGAATCGGTCTCTGGATTGACTGCATTTTCAAAGCTGCCAATCTCCACCTCATACTTGTTGCGGGTATCAAGCAGCAATACCTCAGGATCACTGATTAACTCATTCCAGTCACCGGGTTCCACATAGGTACCAACAATTTCATTGGGATCGATAGCCTCAACCCCCATGGTGACGATCTCTTTCTTCAGCTTCACCTTGCTGCGATAGAACGGGTTTTTATCACTGTAGGATTCCTTGGCCTGAAGCGAGGCGAAGCGCTCATCTTTCCGAAGCAGCCCCAGCACCGCATCGATGCCCCGGCGGGGGCCGGCGATGGTGCCATTGATGCCCTCGGCTGCCAGTAGCAGCGTGCCACGCACCTGTTGCTCCAGCATGAGTTCAAGAAGTGGTTCCCGCCAGGAGGCAAACTCCGGAAAACGGGCGAATTGATAGAGCGCCGCGACTACGACGCTGCCAGACGGATTATTCATAGGGACCTCATTGCTGACCGGAACGTAAAACCGGCGCAAGATTGATAACGCTGGCGATTGTAGTCATCGCGGGGGATTTTTCAAGCA
>JALEHB010000153.1 GCA_022763285.1 Pseudomonadales bacterium
GCCGCACCGTGGAAACAGGGAATCTCCACTGCCGACGAGGCTGCGCCGTGATCGATGGTGGTGCCTTCAGTGATGATCAATCCCACACCCCCTTCGGCGCGCCGACGATAATAGTCACAGACTTTCGCATCGGGAATGCCAGCCGGTGAAAACTGGCGCGTCATTGGCGCCATCACGATCCGGTTGGGCAATTGCAGCTTGGGGTGATTGAAGGCTTTGAACAGTACTTCCGGACTCATGGAACATTCCTTGATTGCAGTGGGCGGCCACTGGCCTGTGAGATGTGGCGGCTTGTCGAAGGCACACAGCCAGCCAGTTGGATCTCGGCTGGCGATTCGACAGGGTTGCCACGGTGCAAGTCTGGCTGAATTCTAGCGGCATCAGCTCCGGCTTGTCGAATCAGCCCGAGGCTCGCTACACTCACCTCACATGCCCATCACATGCCCATCACAGGAACAATCCAGGCAGTTAGCAGGAAATGGTTTTGTTGGAGTTTGAACACCTCGTCCAGGTCAATGACCTGAACAATGACAGTATTGCTGATATCACTCGTGAGCAGTTATGGCAGGGACTGGTGCTGCGGGCGCGCAGCCCTCACAAATTCAATCAGGGCCTTCGCTGTCAGTCGGAACAGGTCGTCGGCAACCAGTTCATGCGCGTCATCGAAGCCGGAGACAGTCTGTTTCGTGAAAAAGTAATCCTGACCCCTCAACAGTCTATTCATACCCGCACCGTGAGCAACAAGGAACAATTACAGGCCGAGAGCATAACCAGGATAGAGGAACCCCAGGCCGGTTATCTGTTTGTCCGCTTCAACTACCGCCGGGATTTGCCGGCCCCCTCCGAGCAGGTGGACATTGCCGAGCACCTCAAGTCAGCCTGGGTGCAGCTGGACCGTGATGCGGTGGCCATGATTCGCATGCTGGCTGAGAGTCGCCTGTTTGACGAGCCTGTTAACTGACCATCACCGCCCACAGAAAACCCTCGAACCCCGCCTCACCAGGCTGTCTGACTCAAACCACAACATAGAAGCCATTAACGCGCCGGTAACTGCTGTGGCGATAGCGATAGATCACTGTGTTGCCGGTTCTGACTGTGGTGTAGCCGCGGGGCAGTTTGCTGATGCGCATACCGGCCACCGGCCGGACTACGACAAAGCCCCGGCCCTGGCGCTGATAAAACAATCCATCGTGATAGAAATAAGCTTGCCCGCGGTGCTCCAGGCGCAGATGGCCGACTGGCAACCGCGTAACAGTATCGCCCAGCGCGAGGGCCACAACACTGCGCAGCGGCGTCGGCTGCACCACAACTTCGCGTTTGACCACTACGGTCTTGTGATGGGAATGGGCCGGTGGCAGCGGATCTGCGTCAACGCTGCCAGTAATTACCACGGCCAGGAAAGGGGTCATCAGCCTCAATGCCTTCATAGCGTTCTCCTGTTTTCTCCTGATTTACAGCGGTGAATTGCCTGCATGAAGAAAGAAACGCGCACAGAAGCTTGGCGTTGACAGCCAGGGCCAGACTAAAAACGAAAACTGGAAGCGATCAGAGGGTGCTGATGACCAGGCGAAAACCGATGCTGCTATTGCGCACACCCGGGTCAACCGCACCTCGGACGGCGCTACGCACATTGTTCAGGCCATCGCTGAAGGATCCGCCACGCATGACAAACAAGGGCTCAGCCTGCAAATCCGGGTCATTATCGCCGAGGCGAAAAGGATAGTCCTGCATGGGGCTGCGGGTCAGCTCCCAGACATTGCCTGCCATGTCGGCCAGGCCCCAGGCACAGTCCGGACAATCGATAGAGCCAACCGGAAGCAGTGCGTCGCTTTGAAAATTGGCGAGATTGCTGCGCGGCCGATTCCCCCAGGGGAAGAGGCGACCATCATCGCTGCGGGCTGCCTTTTCCCACTCTGCTTCATTGGGAAGAATTACCCTTGCGCCATTCTCCAGAAAGCGGCGCAGCTCCGCCGGTGTGGAATCCGATTCAAGCAGTCGGGCTTGCAGCCAACGTGCAAAGGCCAGGGCTTCAGGCCAGGTCACATTACTGACCGGAAAATCGCCGGCCAGCCCCGGATCCAGCGCCGCCTGGGCCAGGCCGGTATCCCGTACAAACGCAGCAAACTGGGCCTGGGTGATTTCATAGCGGCTGATATAGTACCGGGGCAGCGAAACCTCACCCTGGCGTTGCAGGCTCGACCAGCGTTCGTTTTCATAGGCCATTCGATCCAGAGCCGGATTGCTGCCCATGGTGAAGGCTCCAGCCGGTATCTCCACAAAACCCAGCAGGGGTTCGTCGGGCAGATACCAGGCATCGGCACGAAAGCCATCGAGATTGGCAGCCTGGGACAATGCGCTGGCACCAGCTTCGTTCATTTGCTGGCTTTGCCGGTTCATGAAAAAAGCCACAAACACAATCAGCAGCGACATGATGATAAAGCCGGCGGTGCGACCTGGCACCTTTCCGGTTTCGCTGAAGGCGCCTTTGGAATCGCTGGAGGCGCTATTGGAATTGCTGGAGGCTCCGGCGGAAGTCTCCCCTTGCTTGCTCATATCTGGCTTCCACTGCGCTGACAGGCGAATTGCCAGTCATGCTCGCAAGCACGAGCGTAGAGTTCATCCCTGGGCAGGACCATCAGGTTCTGCCCGCCTTCACGAAGTAACAAGCGCAAATCCAGTTCCTTCGGTTCGGCACTGGCAAGCGCATTGTTATCCAGCAGGTTGATGCAACCGGCCTGAAATTTGAGCTCGCAGGCACGGCCGAAGAAGGCCAGGGAACTGTCGGCATTGGCCTCGACAATCTCGCCTCGGCGGTACATCAGGCCCAGTTCATTACAGGCCCAGGCGGCATTGTCATTGCAATAGGTGGTATGGAGCTGAACCAGTCGCTGGCAGGCATTGGGCCGGCCCTCAGCACAGGCCTGATCCCAGAAAGGCAGGCTGTCACCGGGGTGTCGTCCATCCATTTTGCCCAGCAGACTCATCAGGGCAAATACCGCAATCCAGACACTCATATGGGCCAGATTGCCGCGACCGCCAAACCAGCTTTGCTTCCAGACATTGGTAATGGCATCGGACTTGATAGAGCGCACAGCATTGTCGATGGCAATTACACTCAGGTTCAAGAGTGGCACGCAGAGCAGTTTGTCATAGAAGGTCGGCACGCCCAGCGCCCCGAGCAGGGTATAGAGCCCGAATACTCCAAGACCATAAAGCACACCAAACATGGTTTTACCCAGCGGAGTGCGCGGCGAAGTGGAGGGATCGGTCACCAGCAAGTGCAGGCCCAGGAACACGGCGGCGGGAATTTCCGAATCGAGAAAATAGGGCACACCGGTAGTGGCGGAATAAATGGCACTGAAACCCAGCAGGGTAATCGCTGCCATACCCGCCACCAGAGTAATGGAAAAGAAATACATCACCACCAGCCCGGCCAGAAACAGATAGGTATAAATATTGGGTGCCAGGGTCAGGGTGGAGGCGATTTCCTGTCCCCAGGTCAGGCTGGTTGTGCCGGTGCTGATCAGCACCAGAGAGAACAGGCCCAGGGCGAAGGCCGAGGGATTGAAGATATGTACATTGCGGCCCTCGCGGGTCCAGCGCACATACTCCTTGCCCAGAAAGCCCAGGGCGATCATCAGAAACTGCAGGTAGAACCAGTCGTCCCGAAACCACAGGAACAGGTTGATGCTGAGAATAATGGGCACCGGTCCGAAGCCCAGGGTGTAATCGCGGCGTCGGGACCAGGACAACAACATGTCAAAAATATAGGCGAACAGGATCTGGGCAATGATCAGCCAGGCATGATCGTAGACCGGCCGCCAGTAATAGCCCCAGTAGGCGTAAACACTGAACTGCACCATGGCCTGCACATAATGCTGCGGCCGCAGCAGAACGAAGAAGCCCTTAAAACTGCCTTCCCGCCGGGCCTGGATGAATAGCCAGGCCTGCCAGACCAGCAGACTGGCCACGGCGGCCCAGAAAGACGCCACCAGGGTGGCATTGTCCTGAACCCGGGGAGTAAAGGACAACAGCAGCAGCACTGCGCTCAGTGCCAGGGGAATGGAGAAGTGGCCGAGAGAGGTCTCGGCACTGCTACGCTTGGCGGCGGTGGCCATGTTGCCGTGGTCCTTTGGAAACTTAGTGGTTTTCAGGCTGCGCTGAATGGACCGGAAGCATAAACCAGCTCCGGGTCCAATTCAATTTACCGCCCCGTTTCAGGGCAGTTGAACTCCGACTCAAACAGGCGTAGTTTGGGGCCTGAAAGCAGTAACCTTCGCCAATAACATTAAAACGAAATGGAGGTTCCACTATGCTCCGTACCCTAGTGACGGGCCTGATCGGCCTGCTTCTGACACCTTTCAGCCTGGCCCAGGATGCCAGTGTCCCCCGTACCGAGCACGGCCACCCTGACCTTCAGGGCACCTACACCTTTCGCACCATCACCCCTCTGCAGCGCCCGGTTGAACTGGCTGACAAGGAAGTACTGACCCCCGAGGAAGCCCAGGAATGGGAGGCCTATGAAAACCGGCGCCAGAATCGCGATCTGATTATCGATTCTGTGGGAGGGGCAGGTTATCCCCCGGGCGTGATCTCCTACAATGAATTCTGGTACGAGCGGGGCTCCGAAACTGTCGCCAGTCGCCGCACCTCCCTCATCTATGACCCGCCCAATGGCCGTTTGCCGCCCTACAACGAGGCCGGCCGCCAACGCCGGGCCGAATACCAGCAGATGGTATTCGAGAGCGCCGGGCCGGAGGGACGCACCACGGTCGATCGCTGCATCACCGGCTTTGTCGGTGGCCCCCCCATGATTCCAGGCTCCTACAATAACAATATGCAGATCGTGCAGACTGCAGACCATGTCATGATCCTCAATGAGATGGTGCATTCGGCGCGCATTATTCGCCTGGACGATGAACACCACCGCAAACAACTGAAATGGGAAGGCGATTCTGTGGCCCACTGGGAAGGGGACAGCCTGGTGATCGAAACCCGTAACTTCTATCACGACTATAATCTGCGGGGCATGTCTGATCAGGCAGTGATCGAGGAGAGAATCAGCTGGTTGGATGAAAACACACTGGAGTATGACTTCACGGTGACCGACCCGCTGTCCTGGGATCAGCCCTGGTCAGCCCGCCTGCCTCTGCGTCGCTCTGCCGATCCGGTCTACGAATATGCCTGCCACGAAGGCAATCACGGCCTGCTGGGTATACTTGCCGGCTGGCGCCGTTATGAGGTCATGGGCTTCAATGGCGATGGCTCACCGAAATCCGATAGCGGCGTGGTGCCTACCGAGGAGTAATACGAGCTCCGCAAGTAAGACCCTGCAAATATGAGCCCTGAAAGCAAAAAGGCCCGGCCGCAAGCCGGGCCTTTTTTATGAGGCAAATCCCTGCCAGGCGGCATTCGGCGGCAGAGCCGAATCATTAGTGGACTAATCATTCTACTATCACCCGGCTTTTCTGCTGGTTTGACCCTACTCGTTGGCCATCCACCTTGTCCGGACTTGTTCACAAGTGCTGTGAATCCGCTACAATAAGCCTCATTTCGACTTCAGCAAGATTACACTATGTTGCTTCAAACTCTTCGACGACTGACCGTTGCCCTAGCCCTGTCCTTCGGCACAAGCCCGGCACTGGCGGTGGATTCCGTGTTTATCCAGTCACAACTGGACTACAACGCCATTCTGATCAGCGGGGTCGACATCGTATTCATTTACGATGAGCAAGTGCTGGATGAGTTCCCGAACAGCAAATCGGCCTGGTACTCTGGTAAGGTGGAATTCATCGAGCAGGCAGGTGAGCGGGCAGACGTGGTCAGTATCTTTATTCCCCAGGGTTTTGATTCTGAAATGGCCAGCTTGCCCGAACGCCGTGACCAGGCCCTGAAGGTATTTATCTACGGTCAGCATGATGCATCGAACGCCAGTCCGGTGGATGTCACTGCTATGGATGATGTGCTGGTACAAATCGACCAGTTTGGCATTCTGGTTTCCTCACGTAATTGATGGCAGTCCTGTGTGGCTGAACCCTGCACATACGCAGTCACACAGTAAGTGGGATATCTGGCTCTGTTTAAGCGGCATCCGGCTACCTGCCCGCCAGCTGGTGCTTCAGCGGTGTTCCTGCAATCCCCCTGACGTACTGGTTCGGCTGTCAACGAGTAATTATTACAAACTGTCACAGGCCTCTTGTCAGGCACCTGAATCTCATTGAATTGGCCATATCCGTGGTTTATGCTTGATACCCCCTTTTTTCAAGTAATGAGAGTTTCAGTCATGACCAAGAATAAGACTATAAAGTCAGTTTGCCTGGCCGCCATGAGCCTGGTGCCTGCCCTGGCTTTTGGGCAAGCGGATATGGAGCCGGTTAACGATCTGCCCAACCCCTATATTACCCAGTCCGGATTCTTCAAAATGCCGGCGGACCGCCCCTGGGGTTCCTCCAGTACCGTTGATGTGCATCCCGATGGCGAGAGCATCTGGGTTGCGGAACGTTGCGGTGGCAATATCAATGCCTGCGTTAACAGCCCCGATACCAATATGATCATGCTGTTCGACAAGGACGGCAATATGGTGCGTTCTTTCGGCGCCGGTTACATCACCTGGCCCCACGGTATTGAGGTGGACCACGACGGTAATGTCTGGATCGCTGACGCCCGCGGCACTGATGCCATCGACGATTATGAAGGTGAGCCCTATGGCCACCAGGTCCACAAATTCAGCCCCACCGGTGTGCATCTGATGTCTATCGGCGTCAAAGGCGGCAGTACCGATCAGGATATTTGTTGCTATACCCCCAATGATGTACTGATTGCCCCAGATGGCACTATCTTCATTGGTGAAGGCCACTCCAGTGCTGAAGGCTCTCCCAATGCCATGTGGAAATTCGATGCCGATGGCAACTTCATTGAAAAATGGGGTGAATGGGGTACCGAGCCCGGTAACTTCCGCCAGCCCCACGGCCTGGCCATGGATTCCAAGGGCCGCCTGTTCGTCGCAGACCGCGGCAATGACCGTATCCAGATCTTTGATCAGGACGGTGAACTGCTGGATGTCTGGTACCAGTTTAGCCGTAACAGCGGTGTCTTCATCGATGACAACGACGTACTCTATGCGGCCGATTCCGAGTCAGGTTCTGTAAACCCGGCCCACGGCGACTGGACTCGCGGTATCCGTGTTGGCAGCGCCATCACCGGTGAAGTGGAATTCCTGATTCCTGACCCCGATCCTGATTGCCGCGGCACCTGTACTGCAGAGGGTGTTGTTGCTGACAAGCATGGCAACATCTTTGGCGCCGAGGTTGGCCCCGTTGGCGGTATCAAGCGCTACGTTCGCCCGGTCAAGTAAGACCGCCGAAGCCGAAAACAAAAAACCCGGTCATGGTGACATGACCGGGTTTTTTTGGGCCTGAAGATTCAGGCAGCAATCAGATGCTGTCCAGGATTCCGTTGAAGGTCTCGCTTGGACGCATGGCAGCCGAAGCCAGCTTTGGATCGGGACGGTAGTAACCACCTACATCCATGGCTGGCCCCTGGGCCGCATTCAACTCCTCAACAATCTGTGTTTCCTTCTCTGCCAGTTGAGCAGCCACCGGTGTGAATCTCTCTTTCAGCGCCCCATCATCGCTCTGCGCGGCCAGCGCTTCGGCCCAGTACAAAGACAGATAGAAGTGGCTGCCCCGATTATCCAGTTCACCCACCTTGCGTGAGGGTGACTTGTTCTCATCGAGGAACTTACCGGTTGCCTTGTCCAGGGCATCAGCCAGAACCTTGGCGCGCTGGTTTCCGGTGACGTTGGCCATATGCTCCAGTGATGCCGCCAGGGCCAGGAATTCACCCAGTGAATCCCAGCGCAGGTGGTTTTCTTTCTGAAACTGTTGCACATGCTTTGGTGCAGAACCGCCAGCACCGGTTTCAAACAGGCCTCCACCATTCATCAGAGGCACGATGGAAAGCATCTTGGCACTGGTGCCAAGTTCAAGTATCGGAAACAGGTCGGTCAGGTAATCGCGCAGCACGTTGCCGGTGACCGAAATGGTGTCCTTGCCTTCCTTGATGCGCTCAAGGGAATAACGTGTGGCTTTCTGTGGTGACATGATCTGGATGTCCAGGCCCGAGGTATCGTGTTGGGGCAGGTACTTCTTGACCTTCTCAATCAACTGCCGGTCATGGGCACGCTCTTCATTGAGCCAGAACACCGCCGGTGTATCCGACAGACGCGCCCGGTTAACGGCCAGCTTGATCCAGTCCTGAATGGGCGCATCCTTGACCTGGCACATACGCCAGATGTCGCCTTCACCCACTTCATGTTCCAGCAGGGTATTACCGTCTTCATCGATCACCGATACGGTGCCGGCAGCAGCCATTTCAAAAGTCTTGTCATGGGAGCCATATTCTTCCGCCTTCTGGGCCATGAGTCCCACATTGGGCACGCTACCCATGGTGGCCGGATCGAAGGCGCCGTGTTCCCGACAAAAGTCGATAACTTCCTGGTAGACACTGGCGTAGCAGCGATCCGGAATAATGGCTTTCATGTCATGCAGTTCGCCATCCGGGCCCCACATCTTGCCGGAAGAGCGCAGAGCCGCAGGCATAGAGGCGTCGATGATGATATCGCTGGGAACGTGCAGATTGGTAATTCCGCGATCTGAATCCACCATGGCCATATCCGGGCCGGACTCATAGCAGGCAGCCAGATCAGCCTCGACAGCCGCTTTCTGATCCGCCGGCAGAGACTCAATCTTGTTATAGACATCACCGACACCGTTGTTGGCATCTACGCCCAGGGACTCGAACAGTTCGGCATGCTTGTCAAAGGCACTCTTGTAATAGGCTTTCACCGCATGGCCGAAAATAATCGGGTCAGACACTTTCATCATGGTGGCCTTGAGGTGCAGGGACATCAGTACGCCCTGTGCCTTGGAATCGGCAATTTCCTTTTCCAGAAAGCTACGCAGGGCACTGGCGCTCATACAAGACGCATCGATGACTTCACCGGCAAGCAAACCCAGCCCTTCCTTGAGGACGGTTTCAGTGCCATTCCTGTCCCTGAACAGGATCTTCGCCGAGGTATCGGCTTCCAGGGTTGTGGATTGCTCACTGCCAAAAAAGTCCCCTTCGCTCATGCTGGCGACATGGGATTTTGAATCACTGGACCAGGCTCCCATGCTGTGGGGATTCTTACGCACATAGTTCTTCACCGAAGCCGGCGCACGGCGATCGGAATTACCTTCGCGCAGAACCGGATTTACGGCGCTGCCCTTGATTCGGTCATAACGCGCCTTGGCTTCGATCTCTTCATCAGTGGCGGGCTCTTCCGGATAGTCCGGCAGCTTGTAGCCCTTGGCCTGGAGTTCCTTGATGGCCGCTTTCATCTGCGGGATGGAAGCTGAGATATTCGGCAGCTTGATGATATTTGCCATCGGGTCCTGGGTCATTTCCCCCAGTTCTGCCAGAGCGTCGTCCATTTTCTGTTCGTCAGTCAGATAATCCGGGAAGTTGGCAATGATTCGACCGGACAGGGAAATATCCCGCAATTCAACGTCGATGTCAGAGGCATCGGCAAAGGCCTTGATGATCGGGAGAAAAGAGTAAGTGGCCAGTTGCGGGGCCTCATCGGTCTCGGTGTAGATAATGGTCGGTTTCTTGTCTGACATTATGTTTCCTTGTTGCTGTGCGACGCCGGCTGCTCTTGTGAGGAGCCGGGGTCAGTGCGTTAACCAGGATTAACCCAATTGAAAAAGAGCCGTGGACATTCGCCTCCTGAGAAGTTTCAATAGCAACCTTGCCTGGCAGGGGCCATTGGTCTGTCCTGTCGCTGGCAAGGCCTGCGGCGAACTGGCGCTTGAGTAAGCCGCCTATTATAACAGCCAGCGTATAGTACGAGTAGGCCCATTACCCCGGTAATAAGACCCTGACGGCCAATGGCTGTCCTGAATTCACTGCCCGGTAACTCTTTTGTCATGATCATAAACACCAGCATCAAGGATTTTCAGATTCGCCATGCCAGTATCGAGGACTGCCCACAGATCCTGGCGTTAATCAAGGAGCTGGCAGAGTACGAAAAACTCAGCCATGAAGTGGTAGCCACCGTCGAAACCCTGGAGCAATCCCTGTTCGGTGATCCCGCCTATGCCCGGGTACTGATGGGCGAATACCAGGGCAAAGCTGTGGGCTATGCCCTGTTTTTCCATAATTTTTCCACCTTCACCGGACGACCCGGTATCTATCTCGAAGATATTTATGTGCAGCCGGCCTACCGCGGCAAGGGCTTTGGCAAGAAACTGCTGAGCTATATTGCCCATCGCGCCAGAGAGCTGGACTGCACCCGGGTTGAATGGTCAGTGCTGGACTGGAACGAACCATCCATTCAGTTTTATCGCTCTATCGGTGCTGCCCCCATGGATGGCTGGACCGTGCAACGCCTTGATGGCGATGCCCTGGCCCACTTTGCCGACCAGTTCCAGGCAGACTAGATCCCTTTATACCAACAGTTTCAGATCAGGATAGATTCAAGGAGTCAGACGTGAGCAGAATCGTTTACGTGAATGGAGAGTATGTTGCGGCAGATCAGGCGCGGGTCTCAATCTTTGACCGTGGCTATATTTTTGGTGACGGTGTCTATGAGGTTATTCCCGTCATCCATGGCAAACTGGTGGACAAGGCCTATTTCCTGGAACGGCTGGATCGCAGCCTCAGTGAACTGCAGATCGCCTGGCCCTGCAGCAAGGAAGAGGCCCTGGCGATGATGCAGGAACTGATCAGACGCAATGAATTGATCGAGGGTGTCGTTTATTGCCAGGTCACCCGCGGTGTGGCCGAGCGCGATTTCACCTTTCCCGCGGATTGCGAGCCGGCTTTCATTGCCTTCACCACTGTCATGGATCTGCTTGACAATCCTGCCGCCGAAACCGGCATCAATGTGCTGACCACAGACGACCTGCGTTGGAAACGCCGCGATATCAAATCCATCAACCTGCTTGGTCAGGTGCTGGCCAAACAGGACGCGGCCAGCCGTGGAGGCAAGGAAGGCTGGATGGTTGAAGACGGCTTTGTCACCGAGGGCGTGTCATCCAGCGCCTATATCGTCAAGGACAACAAAATCATCACCCGGCAACTGTCCAACGACATACTGCCCGGCATTCGCCGCCGCACACTGTTGGAAATCAGCGCCGAGCTTGGCATTGAGATTGAGCAACGACCCTTCACCGTTGCCGAAGCCCTGGCCGCCGATGAAGCTTTTATCAGCAGCGCCACCACAATTACCTTAGGGGTTATCAGCCTCGACGGGAAAAAGATTGGTGATGGGACACCTGGCCCGGTAACAAGACGTCTGCGTGAAGCTTACAAGCAAAGAGTGATCGCCGAAGCCGCCGAGGGCTAGTCAGGCGCGATCACCGGCAAAACTGATTACCTGATCTATGTGCTTGCTGGCTGTAGCCAGCATGACCAGGCGATCAAAACCGAGAGCAACACCGGCGCATGCAGGCAGACCTTCGGCCAGTGCCGCCAGCAGTTTTTCATCGAGCGGGTTAACCGGCAGTGCCTGTTGCTGACGACGGGCAATATCGGCTTCAAAGCGCCGGCGTTGCTCGTCGACGTCGGTGAGCTCCTGATAGGCATTGGCCAGTTCCATCCCCTTGCCATAGAGCTCAAAACGCCTGGCCACTGCACAGCCCTGCTCATCCTGCTCGACTTTGGCCAGGGCCGCCTGGGCTGCGGGATAGTCGTAGATGAAACAATAGTCCGGTAACTGCGGCTCGATGCAGTGATGCATCAGTAATTGCAAACAGTCGGTATCATCCAATTCTGTCTGGCCCAGATCGATCCTGCTTCTGGTCAGTTCCTGCAAGTCCTCAGCCTTGATCCTGTGAGGGTCCACTGCCAGTTGTTGTTGAAACACATCACGATAACTGAGTCGGGCAATCTTGCCGATACCCAGCAATTCAGCCATCAAATCAGCCACCTCATCCATCAACTCACGCCAGTCAAAACCTGGCCGGTACCATTCAAGCAGAGTGAATTCGGGATTGTGCAGACGACTGCATTCTCCCTGTCGAAAGGCCTTGCAGATCTGGTAGATGGGGCCACTGCCAGCAGCCAGCAGCCGCTTCATGGCATATTCAGGTGAGGTTTGCAGAAACTGCTGGCCGAGGCGAAAAGACTGGATGTTTACATCACTGACGGCGGCATGAGTCAGCAGCGGCGTTTCCACTTCCATGACTTGCCGGGCGGCGAAAAAGGCCCGGCAGCGCGCCAGCAGATCAGCGCGAATTCGCAGATTCGTCGCCGATGCACCTGGTCGCCATTGACTCATCAATAACTTATTTACTGACCCGGTTCTGGTATTCGGCGGTGCGCGTGTCGACCCGCAGCACGTCGCCCACATTGATAAACAGTGGGACCTTGACCACGGCACCGGAGCTCAGAGTAGCGGGTTTGGTACCGCCCTGGGCAGTATCGCCTTTCAGGCCCGGATCGGTTTCAGTAACTTCCAGTTCAACAAAATTGGGGGGCATTACCGAGATGGGATTTTCGTTCCAGAGAATCACCTGATAGACATCCTGTTCCTTCAACCAGTCCTTGGCCTCGCTGATGGCACTGGCATCGGCGGCCACCTGTTCGAAACTGCCGTCGGTTTTCATGAAGTGCCAGAACTCGCCATCCTCGTAGAGGTATTCCATGTCGATTTCCATGA
>JALEHB010000154.1 GCA_022763285.1 Pseudomonadales bacterium
CTGGCTGGCCGGGCAATTGTCCCGTGCCCTGGAAGATGCCAGCTATCGCTATGACAGCACCAAGAGCAAGAAACCCGGCCAGGTCAGCCTCAAGTCCGTCAGCCTGACTCCACCGGCAGGTGCCCGACGCAAGGCCATCCAGGAAGCCCTCAAATACGGACAGGCCGTTGGTCAGGGTATGAATGTGGCCAAGGAACTGGGCAATCTGCCGGGCAATATCTGTACGCCCAGCTATCTGGCCAATGAAGGCAAGAGCCTGGCAGACAAATACAAATCCATCAGCACCCGCGTGCTCAGCGAAAAGCAGATGGCCCGCCTGGGCATGGGCTCTCTGCTGTCAGTGGCAGCCGGCTCTGCCGAGGAAGCCAAACTCATCATCATGGAATACAAGGGCGCGGCCGCCAAATCAGAACCCTACGCCCTGGTTGGCAAGGGCATTACTTTCGACACCGGCGGCATCAGCCTCAAGCCCGGCGCCGCCATGGATGAAATGAAATTTGATATGTGCGGTGCCGCTTCGGTGTTCGGCGCCATGAATGCCATTGCCCAGTTGCGCCTGCCTATCAATGTGGTTGGCGTGGTGGCGGCAGCAGAGAATATGCCCGGCAGCAAAGCCACCAAGCCCGGCGATATCGTCACCAGCATGTCCGGCAAGACTATCGAAATTCTCAATACCGATGCCGAGGGCCGACTCGTGCTCTGTGACGCCCTGAGCTATGTGGAACGTTTCAAGCCCCGCTCCATTATCGATATCGCCACGCTCACCGGCGCCGCCGTGGCTACTTTCGGCTCCGTGGTTTCGGCACTGCTGGCCAATGATGACAAGCTGGCCCAAACCCTGCTGGACTGCGGTGAACAGGCCGGCGACCCGGCCTGGCAATTGCCCCTGTGGGATGAATACCAGAAGCAATTGCACAGCAATTTTGCCGATATCGCCAATATCGGCGGCCCCCGGGGCGGTACCATTACCGCTGCCTGCTTTCTGTCGCGCTTTACCGAAAAGCAGAAGTGGGCTCACCTGGACATCGCCGGCAGTGCCTGGAACCAGGGCGCTGAAAAAGGCGCCACCGGTCGCCCCGTCGCCCTGCTGCTGGAATACCTGAAGCGTCAGAAAGCCTGATCGCGATGAACGCGGTGCAGAGCCCGATCAATTTTTATCATCTGGGCAGCAATGAGCCGGACAGTCGCCTGCAGTTCGCCTGCAGGCTGACTGAAAAAGCCCGCTCCCTGGGACACCGCATCTTTATCAATGCGGCCTCCCCGGAGCAGGCCAGTCAGATCTCGGAATTATTGTGGCGTTCACGCCCCGCCAGTTTCCTGCCCCACAGCCTGATGGAAGACCAGCAGCCCGAAGCCGAGGCTATCGCCGTGGGCACTACCCGGCAACTGGAACACCATGGCGATGTGCTAATCAATCTCAGTGGCCAGCCCTGCCATAGCCACCAGCGTTTTCAGCGCATCAATGAAATCATTTGTCAGGACGAGGACATTCTGGCGGCGGCCCGCGACTCCTGGCGCTATTACCAGGCAGAGGGCTACCAGCCGCAAACCCACAAACTGTGATTTTTTCACCTCTGCCAGCGCGCAGCAAAACGGCAAATTCCCGCCTGTTCATGTATACTTGCGCCTTTTTTCCCAGACGATAAAGCCGACGCATTCATGGACAAAACCTACCAACCTCAGCAACTGGAAGATCACTGGTACAAGACCTGGGAGGAGGCTGGCTATTTCGCGCCCCAGGGTGATGGCGACCCCTACTGCATCGTCATCCCGCCACCCAATGTGACCGGTCGCCTGCATATGGGGCACGGTTTTCAGCATGCCATCATGGACGCCCTGATCCGCTATCACCGCATGCTGGGTCGTCAGACCCTGTGGCAGGTGGGCACGGACCACGCCGGTATCGCCACCCAGATGGTGGTAGAGCGGCAATTGAATGCCATCGGCAGCAGTCGTCAGGAAGTGGGCCGCGAAGACTTTGTCGCCAAGGTCTGGGACTGGAAAGAGGAATCCGGTGGCATTATTACCCAGCAGCTGAGGCGCATGGGCTCCTCACTGGACTGGACCCGGGAACGTTTCACCATGGACGAAGGCCTGTCCAAAGTGGTGGAAAAGGTATTCATCGATCTCTATGACGAGGGACTGATTTACCGGGGCAATCGCCTGGTGAACTGGGATCCGAAACTGCATACCGCCATTTCCGATCTGGAAGTGGTCTCCGAGGAAGAGAACGGCCATCTCTGGCATTTTCGCTATCCCCTGGCGGACGGCGCTACCACCGCCGCCGGTGACAGCCATATCACTATTGCCACCACCCGCCCCGAAACCATGCTGGGCGACACGGCGGTCGCTGTTCACCCCGAAGACGCGCGCTACAAGGATCTGGTTGGCAAATTTATTGAACTGCCGCTGTGTGATCGGCGCATTCCCATCATCGCCGATGATTATGTGGACCAGGAATTCGGTACCGGTTGCGTCAAGATCACCCCCGCCCATGATTTCAATGACTATGAAATGGGCAAACGCCACGATCTGGAAGTCATCAATATTCTGACCGACGATGCTGCCATCAATGACAATGCGCCGGAAGCCTACCGGGGTCTGGACCGCTTCGAGGCCCGCAAGCAGATTGTGGCCGATATCGAAGCCGCCGGCCTGCTGGAGAAGATCGAAGACCATAAACTGAAGGTACCCCGGGGCGATCGCAGCGGTGTGGTTATCGAACCCTATCTGACCCATCAGTGGTATGTGGCCATCCAGTCCCTGGCAGATCCAGCCATCAAGGCAGTTGAAGACGGCGATATCGAATTCGTTCCCAAAAATTGGGAAAACACCTATTTCGCCTGGATGCGCAATATTCAGGACTGGTGTATCTCCAGACAGTTGTGGTGGGGACACCGTATTCCCGCCTGGTATGACGAGGACGGCAATGTCTATGTGGCCAACTCCGAGGCGGAAGTGCGCAGCAAGTACAAGCTGGCTGAGGATCTGAAACTACGCCAGGATGAGGACGTGCTGGACACCTGGTTCTCCTCGGCGCTGTGGACCTTCTCCACCCTGGGCTGGCCCGATGAACGGGAGTTCTTCGATCGCTTCCACCCCACTGATGTTCTGGTCACCGGCTTTGACATCATTTTCTTCTGGGTTGCACGGATGATCATGATGACCCTGAAGTTCACCGGCGAGATCCCCTTCAAGAAAGTGTATATCACCGGCCTGGTGCGGGATGAGCACGGCCAGAAAATGTCCAAGTCAAAAGGAAATATACTTGACCCTATTGACCTGATAGACGGCATTGAGCTGGACCAGCTCGTACAGAAACGCACCGCCGACATGATGCAGCCCCAGCTGCGGGAGAAGATCGAGAAATACACCCGCGATTCCTTCCCGGAAGGCATCACCGGCTATGGCACCGATGCCTTGCGCTTTACTTTTTATTCCCTGGCGTCCACCGGCCGAGACATCAAATTTGATCTGGGCCGCACCGAAGGCTTCCGGAATTTTTGCAACAAGATCTGGAATGCCGCGCGTTATGTCTTGATGAACAGCGAAGACAAGGCAGTGGCCGAAACACTGGATCCGGCGCAATGCTCTGTGGCAGACCGCTGGATCATGAGCCGCTTCGAGGAAACCGCGCAACAAATGCAGGAGGCCATGGCCAATTTCCGCTTCGACCTGGCCTCCCAGACCCTGCATGAATTCATCTGGAATGAGTACTGTGACTGGTATGTGGAGCTATCCAAACCGGTACTGTGGGACGAAGAAGCAAATCCGGAAGCCGCCAGGATGACACGGCGGGTACTGCTCAGCACCCTGGAGAAATCCCTGCGCCTGCTGCACCCCTTCATGCCTTTTATTACCGAAGAGGTCTGGCAGAAGCTGGCACCGCTTTTGGGTATCAGTGGCGACAGCATCATGCTGCAGCCCTATCCGGAGTTTGACGCCGGCAACATCGACGAGCAAGCCGAGGCGGATATCGCCTGGCTGAAGGGAGTGATTGTCAGCATTCGTAATATCCGCGGCGAAATGGATATCGCCCCGGGCAAGGCCATTGTTGTACTGCTGAAGCAGGGCAATGAGCGCGACCGTCAAAACCTGGAGGCCTACCGCCTCTACCTGCAAAAGCTGGCAAAACTGGAATCAGTACGCTGGCTCGAGGACGACGAGGAAGTTCCCGCCAGTGCCACCGGCCTGCATGCCGGCATGGAGATCATGGTCCCCCTGGCTGGCCTTATCGATGTTGCCGCAGAGCAAGCCCGCCTGAACAAGGAAATTGCCAAGCTGGAAGCCGGCCTGAAACAGGTCAATGGCAAACTGGGCAATGCACGGTTTGTGGAAAATGCACCGGAGGCGGTGGTGCAGAAGGAAAAAGAGAAGCAGCAGAAATTCTCGGATGAATTGGCTGCCCTGCAGGAAAAACTGACTCAGTTGCAGGATGTCTGATCCCGGTTGCGCCGCGACCGACAGCCGGTTTTGCGCTACCCCAAACAAGTAGAGGCCCACACAAGGCGTTCGGGTAGAACGCCTCGCAGGGGCCTCTGGGGGTTCGCGCAGGTCTGGATTAAGACTTGGCTTTATAGGCACGCAGTTCGCGGTTGAACTTGTCAGCCACTTCTTCCATATCGGCTACCATGCGATCTTTGGCGATACCGCCGCGAGCACATTCCAGATAGGCTTCAGCGTCTTTCAGGAAAGCTTCAACAGCTTTTTTGGCTTCCAGCATATCGGAACCGGAAGCAGCCTCACCTGTCGGGATAGCCGGCTCAGCGGGCTTCTCGCAAGCGGCAGCAGTAACGCTGCTCAGGGCCAATCCAACCATCAGACCAAAAGATACCAGTACTTTTTTCATAGTCGTCAAACTCCTACTATCATCGTTTAAGTGTCGTAAGCAGAAACAAGGCACTTGTTACCACCCTGCTACAAAATCTGCTGCTTTTGTACGTCGTTATACACGGGTACCAGAGCAGCAATTCCATTTTCGCCCCTGAGGGCGAACATTTTTTCAAACTCGAGCGTTACTACTTGCCCAGCTCGATCCATATTGGACTGTAAGAGTGCACCTGGCACCTTAAGCAGTCGCTCAAGCAGAACTGCAATGACCACTTTCGTCTTGCGGGTTCTGGGTAAACCCCTTGCGATCCGTTTCTTCATTGAGCAAAGCTCGATGCGGAGTTGCAGAATTTACGACCATTACGTTCTTTTCTGTCGCCACCAGTAGCGGCGTGACAATTCTTACGGATTCTTTGGCCAAATCCTTTAGCGGCTAAATGTTACAGAAGGTATCTTTTTCAGTTCTCTGCTCAACCGTGAACAAAAGGCACCGCGGATTCCCTGAGAGGTCCTACGACGGCTCAGAAAAGAAGCTTTAGAGTTTTTTGGGGATTACTTGCGGAGAAATGTGACAGGTTTGGCAATTCCGGAGACGGCCCTGCCAGTGGGTTCAAGGTCCGGCCAGCTAGCCCTGGGGCCTTAATTCCCGGGGCATGGAGAAGACGATGTTCTCTTCCACACCGAGGATTTCCTCGGGCTTTTGGGAGGTATGTTCACAGAGCGTGGCAACCACCTGCTTCACCAGAATTTCCGGGGCGGAGGCGCCGGCAGTGACACCGAAACGGCTCTTGCCCTCAAACCAGTGCTGCTGGATATCATCGACGCTGTCGATCAGATAGGCATCGCAGCCCAGGCGCTGGGCCAGTTCCCGCAGTCGATTGGAATTGGAGCTGTTGGGAGAGCCCACCACCAGCATCAGATCGCATTCAAGGGCCAGTTGCTTGACCGCATCCTGACGATTCTGGGTGGCATAACAGATGTCATCCTTGCGCGGCCCCTGAATGGCCGGAAAGCGCTCGCGCAGGGCATCGATAATCCTGGCGGTATCATCCATGGACAGGGTGGTCTGGGTGACGAATGACAGTCGGTCGGGGTGCTGCACCTCCAGGCGCTGCACATCTTCTACCGATTCCACCAGATACATCCTGCCGCCCTGGCTTTCGTCGTACTGGCCCATGGTGCCATCCACTTCCGGGTGGTGACGGTGGCCAATCAGCACACATTCGCGGCCGGCGCGGGAGAATTTCATCACTTCAAGATGCACCTTGGTCACCAGCGGACAGGTGGCATCGAAAACCTTGAAGCCCTGGGCCGCGGCCTCGTCTTTCACTTCGCGGGAGACACCGTGGGCACTGAATACCACGATAGACGCCCTGCCCCGGGAATCGATGGCGGGAATATCAATAAGCTCGTCGACGAAGATGGCGCCACGCTTGCGCAGGCTGTCCACCACAAATTTGTTGTGCACCACCTCGTGGCGAACATAGACCGGGGCACCGAAGATATCCAGGGCCCGATTGACGATATCGATGGCACGGTCCACACCGGCACAGAATCCCCGGGGATTGGCCAGAC
>JALEHB010000155.1 GCA_022763285.1 Pseudomonadales bacterium
CAACAGGTTCAGGCTCTGGATTCCCTGCTTTGCGTAGAAAGCATCAATGCCCTGGATGCCGCCAGCGTCGACAAACTGCGGCCCTGGTGCAAGGCTGGGCAGACGGTTGCCTTGTTGGGTTCTTCCGGCGTGGGCAAATCCACCCTGGCCAATACCCTGCTGGGTGAAGCGACCCAGGCTACCGGCAGCATCCGCGAGGACGACAGCAAAGGTCGCCATACCACCACCGGGCGTTCGCTGTTGTTAATGCCCGAGGGCGGCCTGCTGCTGGACACGCCTGGGCTGCGGGAGCTGCAGATCGCTGATTTCGACGCCGGCATTGCCACCACCTTTGCCGATATCGAGGAACTGGCAAGACAGTGCAAGTTTGCTGATTGTCAGCATGACAGTGAACCGGGCTGTGCCGTGCGCCAGGCCATCGAGTCTGACGCGCTGGATCCGCGCCGCTTGCGTAATTACCACAAGTTTAAGCGTGAACAGGCCAACTTCGAAGCCACGGTGGCGCAGCGCCGCTCGGCCGACAAGGCCCTGGGCAAGTTCTACAAGCGAACCCAAAAAGAGTCCAAAAAGCTGAAGGGTGGCTAGCGGCGCCGGCTCGACTCCGGGGAAAACCTCGGTGGAGGCAAGTTTGCAAAAGCCGTGATTTATCCTGGCGCCACAAAAAAGGCCGGAGTGGGTCACCACTCCGGCCTTTTGCAATCAACGGTTGCTGACTAGAAATACCACATCAGGCGACCATAGAAATTGCGGCCCAGCCCCGGCATGCGAGCGCGCATGGGAATGTCCGGGTTGTAGGCGCGGTTATAGGCGGCCAGATGATCGAAGTAGTCTTCATCCAGCACATTCTCCACACCCAGCACCACTTCGAGATCCGCAGTGATATTCACCCGGCCGGTCAGGTTCAGTAATGAATACCCGTCGGTGGGCAGTTCCAGATTGGTATTGGATACCCGGTCCTGATCAGCATAGTGGATAGACTCGATACTGCCGATCCAGTCGCCAAACAGATAATCCAGCGCCAGGATCAGGTTGTCCGGAGACACCCGATACAGATTGTCGTTGATGTCATCACGCTCGGCACGCACGATGCTGGCGATGGCGCGCAGGGTAAGGCGACTGTTGAACTGGAAAGCAGACTCCACATCAAAGCCGTAGAACGTGGCATCCACATTGCTGAACATCAGGGGGTCAGGTAGCCCCATTCCCATATTGGCCATCAGCTGGGCAAAATTATTCACCACCATATTGGTCGAAGGCGTGCCCTGAATATAGTCAGACACATCCTTGTAGAACAGGCGTGGGTAGATGTAATAACCATCGCGATCCAGGTCGAAGCCCAGTTCCAGCTCATGAGCTACTTCCGAATCCAGATTCGGTGAGCCGACATAGGTCTTGCCATCGGCCATGCCGCCGGTGGCTTCCAGCGGCAGCCACAGATAGCGCTCCTGATAGGATGGCGCGCGTGACTTGCGGGCGGCGCCCACATACCAGATGAAATCATTGCCGCTATCGATACTGAAACGGGCAAACCAGTCGAAGTTGGTGTCGGTCTGGGACAGGTCGCTGTTGTTAAAAGCCGTGGACAGCATACCCGCCATATTGTTCATCATGACAGGCATGCCCATCATCATGTTCATGGGGTTGAGGTTGGCCGACACCGGATCGGAATTCATCTCCACGCGATTTACCCGGGCACCCAGATCCAGGCCGGTGCGATCCGACAGGGACACACTGCGCTCAACAAAGGCACCGAGGATTTCCCGTTCTACATCCTGGAAATTGGCGATGTAGAAGGCACCGGCATTGGGGTTGGTGATAGTGGAACGGTGAATGGAACGGTGACCATCGATGCCGTACTTCCAGCTGCCATTGGCCACAAACTGCTCCATGTCCAGAGTGAAGGCGTAGTTTTCACTCACTGCCCAGTTGCGACGATAGCGCATGGCCCCGGTGGTCATCGCATTGTCCTGGGGCGGACGGCGCAGATGGTAATTGGTCATCCAGTGTTCGTTGTCACTGGCGGACAGCTTCAGGGTCAGGGTGCGGTCAGCACCGCTCCACTGATAGCGGGAGCGGAACAGATCGCTGTCCACGGACAAGATGTCCATGGGCAGTGAGGCGGTACCGGCATCCTTGGTATTGTTACGGGCAAAGTCGATGCTGAATTCGTGGTTGCCGCTGCGGAAGCTGTAACCCAGATCGAAGCGCTCGCGATCATACTCCGAAGGGCGAATTTCGCCATCCGGGAATTCCAGATCATCGGCCTGCTCCTGCATCACGAAGCCGCGAAAGATATGGCTGCGATTGGCGGCAGAGAAGAAGCCGCTGGCCACGCTGCCTTCATTGACTGACTGCAGGCCGAAATAGGTGCGCCCGGCAAACTCGAAATCGCCGGAATTGCCAAACTCACCGGAATAGGTCTGTGCCTCCACATAGCCGCCGATTGTTTCCTGGCCGGCGCTGACCGGAGAGATACCCCGGTTGATGGTCAGGGATTCCAGCAAGGCCACCGGTGCATAGTGCAATGGCGCATCCATGGCATTAGGGCCCGCTCCGGCAATGGGAGCACCATCGACGGACACCCGAATGCGGTCACCGAACATGCCGCGATACTGGGCAATACCGGTGAGCTCACCGTTTTTGTTGATGTTGGCGCCGGGCATCTTGCGCAGCAGTTGTGCGGTATCTGGTGGCGCCACCAGGGTGTCATCGGTGCGCACGGTGTGGGTGTCGCGCACGCCGGTGACAATGATCTCTTGCACCCGGTTCTCCTGGGCGGTAGCAATACCGGCCGCCAGGGCGCAGAGAGGCAATAAACAAACGTTTCTGAATTTCATGTGGGCATTCCAGTTTTACGACTGTGGGTTTTGATAGCGCGGCAATTTTACTGAATCGTCACTTTTATTAAGCGCGACATAATGTCGCAGCCCCCCGGAAATGGCGTTTTCGTTGATTTCGATCAATATGGGTTAGCTGCCAGGAGCCAGGGCTCAGCCAGTCCTGGGCCGACAAAGTGAATTCAGGCGCTGATGCTGATAAATGCTACGTTTCAGGCTGATGTAGTTGGGTGAGGGGGTAAAAAGGGTAGCAATCAGGGCAGGGCTGCATTGGCAGGCCTGCCTGGAAAAATTGATTGTGACCGGCGTCAGTGACTCTGCTCCAGCGCCTCCCAGTCGGCATAGGCCTGCTCCAGCTTGGCCTGCAGCTCGCCGGATTCCTTCAGCACGGTATCGATCTCGGCCTGATCCTTGTCGTAGAAGGCAGCATCACCCATCAGGCTTTCCAGCTCCTGCTGCCGGGCTTCCAGCTTCTCGATCAGGCGCATCTGCTTGTCCAGGGCTTTCTTGCGTTCCCGGGCGGCCTGGTGATTCTGTTTGTTATCGCCGCTTTTGGGCTGGTCGGCTTTGTGCGGTGGCGCGGGTTCTGCCGCTTTCTGCACTGCCGCATCTGGTTTTATCTGAGAGGCCGCTTCCAGTGCCGCCAGGCTGCCACCTTCGCGTTGCCAGTCGCTGTAGCTGCCCACGAACTCATCAATATGACCATTGCCTGCGAAGATCATCAGATTGGTCACAACGTTATCCATGAACTGACGGTCGTGGCTCACCAACAATACCGTGCCTTCAAACTGCAGCAGAATCTCTTCCAGCAGCTCCAGCGTCTCGATATCCAGATCATTGGTGGGCTCGTCCAGTACCAGAATATTGGCTGGTTTGGAAAACACCTTGGCCAGAATGGCCCGGTTCTGCTCTCCGCCCGACAAGGCCTTGGCGGGAGTGCGCACCCGGTCCGGGGCAAACAGAAAATCCCCCAGATAGCTGATGGCATGCTTGCGCTTGCCATTGATCTCTATAAATTCCTGGCCACCACAGATGTTGTCGATCAGGTTCTTGTCCGGATCCAGATGGGCTCGCAGCTGATCGAAATAGGCCACTTGCAGATTCGTACCCAGCTTTACCTTGCCCTCGGTAGGTGTCAGGTCGCCCAGTAAAATGCGCAGCAGGGTGGTCTTGCCGGAACCATTCACCCCCACCAGGCCAATGCGGTCGCCGCGCATCACCGTGGTGGAGAAATCACGGATCACGGTCTTGTCATCAAAGCGCTGAGTGATATCGGTCAACTCCGCCACCAACTTGCCCGAGCGTTCGCCCTGGCTGGCGGCAAAGCTGGCCTTGCCTTGTTTTTCCCGGCGCTGGCTGCGTTCTGCGCGCATGGCCTCCAGAGCCCGCACCCGGCCTTCATTGCGGGTGCGCCGCGCCTTGATGCCCTGGCGAATCCACACTTCCTCTTCCACCAGCTTCTTGTCGAACAGTTTGTTGGCGGTTTCCTCGGCGGCCAGTTGTTCTTCCCGAAAGCGCAGAAAACGTTGATAGCTGCCTTCGAACTCCCGCAGATGACCGCGGTCCACTTCCACAATCTTGTTGGCCACCTTTTCCAGAAAGCTCCGGTCGTGGGTCACCAGCAGCAGGGCACCGTTGTAGTCCTGCAATTGTTTTT
Organism: Pseudomonadales bacterium; assembly: GCA_022763285.1. Taxonomy (GTDB): domain Bacteria; phylum Pseudomonadota; class Gammaproteobacteria; order Pseudomonadales; family Pseudohongiellaceae; genus UBA9145. The sequence goes on from JALEHB010000155.1 coordinate 4,495, forward strand.
CCAGCCACTCAATGGCCACAATATCCAGATGGTTGGTGGGCTCGTCCAGCAACAGCAATTCCGGCTCCCGCACCAGGGCCCGGGCCAGGGCCACGCGCTTGCGCCAACCCCCGGATAACTCCGACAACCTGGCATCGGCAGGTAGATCGAGCTGACTGATCACGGTATCCACTTTGGTGCCCAGGCTCCAACCCTGTTTGGCTTCCAGGGCATTCTGCACCCGTTCCAGCTCGGCGCTGTCGGCATTCTCATAGTCGGCAATCAGATGGTGATAACGGCTCAGCAGATCGCCCACTTCCGCCAGGCCCTCGGCCACCAGGTCATAGACGCTCTTGTCATCACCCTCGGGCAGCGACTGTTCCAGCCAGGCCAGGCGGGTATTGGGGCGCAACCAGCGCTCGCCGCTTTCCAGTTGCATGGCCCCGGCAATAATCTTCATCAGGGTGGTCTTGCCGGCCCCGTTGCGGCCCAACAGACCAATGCGCTCGCCCTTGCTGATCTTGAAGTCCACCGCATCCAGCAATACATGGGTGCCGAAGTTGAGGCAGGCTTTGTCGAGTTTTAGCAGGGGCATGGGTTTGCGGCCGGGTGATGAAAACAGGGGCGCTATCTTAACTGATTACTGCTCGCTCTGCGCGGGGGCTGGTGTGCCGGGTACTGGATTCACCGGGCCGATCTGAGCCACAGCCTCACCTGGCAGCGCCTTGTAAATCAATGCCCTTAATAAGAGTGCCCCATATAAGAGTGCCCTGAATAAGCGCGCCTTGAAAAATAGCCGGCAAGCCCTATTTTCGGTCTTAAGCGATTGACCATGGCCCGGTTCAGGCTGTCTCGATTTCAGCAGCCGCCCCGGTCATGGCTTTCGGTTTATCGCGAAAACTCTGACTCGAATGAGTGACTTTAAAGATGAGTGACTTTAACAAGGGTGGCATCATGCGTTCTGAGACTACATTCAGATGGGCTATCGGCTTGAGTGTTTTACTGGCGATAGCTCTGGTCATTCAAGGGGTTCTGCTCTGGCAAACCCGGCAACAGCTGGCGGCATTGGATCCCGGCCTCGAGATGCGGGAGCAGGGAAGCGCGCGAGATAGCGAGCAGGAACTGACGCCTCTGGAAGAGAAAATTCTGGCCCGGCTGGAGGCCAAAGATCCACAGCCGCGCTCGTCACTGCGCCAGTTATCGCCCGGAGCCAACAGTCTGTTTGGCGGCAGTCTTTTTTCCAGTGACCCTTTCGCTTCCTTTGATCAGATGCGCCAGCGCATGGACGCACTGATGTCGGGCATGGGTCCGGCCAGCGGCATGAGTTTGAGCCTTAGGTCACCGGATTTTCAATTGCAGGAAACCGAAGACGACTACCGCCTGCTGATCAAAGTGCCGGAGCAACACGAGATCGACCTGCAAACCGAAGTGGAAGACCGGGAAGTGATCGTCCGTGGCAGCATCAGCAGTAATCGCAGCCAGACCGGCAATGGCCTGTCCAGCCAGTTTGTTTCCTCCAGCCAGTTCAACCGCCGCTTTGATCTGCCGGGGGATGTAAACGAAGTGGGTGTTTACACCGAACAGAGCAATGAGGGTCTGGTGCTGGTGATGCCCAAGGCCAAAAATCAGAGCCAGGTCTGATCAGCGCGCAAGACTGCAGGGAAATTCGGCGCGAAAGGCATCCAGCAGCAGATCCTGCACCATCACCTGGGGCCCGGCATCCTGCTTCCGGGCCTCGGCTCGCACCATGGAAACCAGTTGATCGCTGTGCATGGGCACGCCCTGGGGCGGACAGAACAGGGGAGTCAGTTGCTGCTCATGCAGCGCGCGGGTATAGCTCACCATCATATTCACCAGTTCGGAAAAGCGCACAATAATGGCCGAGTTCGGCGCATTGCCGCTCTCGACTGAATTGATCTCCGCTTCCAGCTCCGACCAGTTCATGGCCTGCAAGGGCGTTGCGAGCAGGGCAATTAGCAGGCCGGCCAGGCAGGCCATCAGGGTATTTCTGATTCCCGGTATGTTCTTCATGTGTCTTTTTCCTGAATGAGAGTAAAACAAAATTATTGTTTTACAATAAAACATTCATGTTTTACGATGTCAACAATGGCATGCTGACAGCGATGTCGGGCATCTGCCAAGACTGTTCGATTCAACAGGAATATTAAGAGAGACTCAGCCATGAACAACCCGGCCCGTATCCGCCGCGTGAGTACCCTGCTAAAGCTGGCCTGCGATGCCTACCTGCTGGTGGCACCGCTGTTGCTGGCGGCCATCTGGCTCAACTTCGAGCAACTGGGTCCCCAGTGGCAGACCTTGTCACAACTGCCCATCCAGCCCCAGTATGTGGGCCTGACCAATAAACTGCTGGGCGCCCTGATTACCGCCATTCCCCTGGCACTGCTGATGTACGGCGTGTGGCGCCTGCGCAAACTGTTCGAGCAGTTTCGCCAGGGGCAATTGTTTAGTGAATCCGGCGCCGATCATCTCCATGCCTTCGCCTGGATGCTGTTGATCACCATGCTGATGGCGCCGGTGGTCAGTGCCCTGTTGAGCCTGGTGCTCACCATGAACTATCCGCCGGGGGAGAAGGCGCTGGTGATTAGCCTTGGCAGTAATGACTTCGGACAACTCTTCATCGCCGGTGCCCTGTTTGCCATCACCTGGACCCTGCGCGAGGGCTATCGCCTCAGCCAGGAAAACGAGGCCTTTGTCTGAATGGCTATCAAGGTAAATCTGGATGCCATGCTGGTGGCGCGCAAGAAGCGCTCAAAGGAACTGGCGGAATATGTGGGCATCACCGAGCAGAATATCTCCCTGTTAAAAACCGGCCGGGTGAAAGGCATTCGTTTTAATACCCTGGAGAAAATCTGCGAGTTTCTGGACTGCCAGCCCGGGGATATTCTGGAGTATGAAAAATAAATCCATAAACCGGGCTACAGAGGCAGCTCAGCCGCCTCGCTGGCCAGCGGCGAAATACAACAGTATGCCCACGCCGATATAACACAGGCAGACAATCAGAAAATAAGTCGGCTGCCCGGTTTTCTCGATCAGCCGCGAGGAGATGCCGTCTTTGGCATAGACCCGGCCCGTGACCAGGCCCCAGCCACCATAGCCCGCCAGGCCCAGGCTGAGTATTTGTAACAGATCCATGGCTTTGATTCTCCTGCGTCCTGCAAAGCCTGGCTGTAACAAGGCCAAGCGCTCGCTAAAAAAGGGCAGGGCATAACGATCTCAAGGGAGAGCGATCTCAAGGGAGAAAGCGCGGAGGAAGACGCCAGCAATCGAGCTGATTCCTTCGCGCTTTTTTTTATCCCGGAGGCCTTCCCTCAATGACTCATCGACGTTTGAAGGATTTGGCCAGCCAACCAATGCCGAAACCGATCAGAAACAGCGACAGGTAGATAATCACCCGCGATGCCTCAATGCTCCAGATCAGAAAGTTGACACTCACCACATCCATGTTCTGCAGTACAAAGATGGCCATGAAGGCCAGGGCAAAAATGCCTATAAACAGTTTCGGGTTCATGGTGGATTCCTCTGTCGCCTCAATGCCTCGCATTCAATTGATTCGCGATATCACGGTAGCACTGTTGGCGGGCCAAAGGCTATGGGAATGAGCCCCCAGAGGCACTGCCTGGCAGTACAGAACGTCTGGGTTTGCGAAAGCCCGGCCTTCGTTTTACTCTGTTGAAGACAATCAACAAGGGGCTGGCCATGACAACAGACAAGCGCAGGCAAGGCAATCAAGCAAACCCGGGTAAAAACACCGCAACAGCGTTCACTCGTCGCCGGCTGATTGCTGGCGCCGGGGCCCTGGCCGCTGCCAGCATGCTGCCCGCTTCCCTCAAGGCCCAGACCCGGCGCACAGAAGCCGAAGTCATCGTGATCGGCGGCGGTATTGCCGGTTCTTCCACTGCCTTTCATCTGGCCGAACAGGGCCACGATGTCATCCTGCTGGAGCGGGGCGAGATTGCCTCGGAAGCCTCGGGCCAGAACATGGGCGGCGTGGGCGGCAATGGCTGGGGCAATAATCCTGATTTATTGTCCTACCTCACCGCCGGCGGTGTGGAAATCTACAAGCGCATGCAGCTGGACCTGGGCTATGACATGGAGTTTCGCCTGTCCGGCACCATGACCGCCATTGCCACCGAGGCCGAATATGAATTTCAGCAGGACCGGGTAGCCGCCCTGCAGGCCGGTGGTTACGATGTGCATCTGCTATCCACCCGGGAAGCCCGCGCCATTGAGCCGGAAGCCAATCCTGATTTGCTGGGCTTTGTGCATTCTCCCCAACGCGGTCAGGCTGATCCGGTGAAGTCCACCCGCGCATTTGCCCATGCCGCCGAGATGGCCGGTGCTGCTATCCAAACTGGTGAGAATGTGGTTTCAATCGACCCGCAAAGCAATGGCTATGCCATCCGCACTGACAATAGCGAATACCGCTGTCAGACTCTGGTGCTGGCCACCGGCGCCTGGTGCGGCCCGGTAGGCAATCTGCTGGGCATTAACATACCGATAGTTCCAGTACGTGGGCAAATGTGGGCCACCGAAAGCCTTCCTATGCGGGTGTTCAATACTATTGGTTCTTCGGAATCATCCTATGACTGGAGCATCGATAATGGCAGCGATGCAGTCACGCCACCCAATTGCACCCACAAGAACGGCCGCCGCACCACACGGCATTTATACGGTCGTCAGCGCAAGAACGGCGAGATTATTTTCGGCGGCGACCGGGAAAGCCTTGGCTATATTAGCGGCACCGACCCCGACGGTATCGCCGTCAATCGTGGCCACGCCGCCGAAGTCATCCCCCTGGTAGCCAGCCTGCCCATCGCCAGAACCTGGTCCGGACTGATGCCATTCGCTCTGGATGGCTCTCCCATCATCGGCAAGATTCCCCTGCGGGATAATCTCTACATCGTTAGTGGTCTGGCCTCCTCAGGTTTCGGCCGCGGCCCCATGGCGGGCAAGCTGGTGGCGGATTATATTCATAGCGGTCACCGTCCGGGGGTATTGGCAGAATCAGATCCGGCGCGCTGTGTGACTGAGGCCTGAAGGTAAAAGCGAAAAGGGCGACGCGCTGCCAACTCGCACACTCAGCGGTCTGTCATGGCATAGCACATCATGTCGATGGCCTCGTCGACCATGGCCTGGCCGTTAATCAGTTCATCGGGATCTTTTGGCTGGCGGGCATACATAATGACCCCGTGCAGGGAGCCACGCAGAATCTGGGCAGTGAGATCCGGGTCGTGCACCCGTTCCGGATTGATGCTGTGATCGTCGAGTCCGCAGCGGATGGCGGCCACCATTAATGCATGAACCCGCTGCCTGGTCTCCTGCAGGCCCAGGGTCACCTCGTCAGGCTCCTCGGGCATGGGAAAGGTGCTCAAGTCAGTCATGACATCGAAATAATCCGAGTCTTCCTCCGAATACCGATAATAGGCCTGGCCGATGGCCCGGACCTTGTCGGCACCTTTGTCGGCGCGTTCGGCAGCCTCTTCAAACCGGCTCAACATGCGCTGGCAGGCTTTCAGCATCACCGCCCGCATGATGGCTGCCTTGTCTTTGAAATAGACATAGAGCAGGGCGCGGCTCAACGCCGCCCCGGTGGCGATGTCATCCATTGAGGTTTGGGTGTAGCCCTGACTGAAAAAGGCCTGCTCGGCGGCCGCCACGATATCCTCGTAGCGCCGTTGTTTCTCCAGGGCCCGGCGTGCTGTAGCGGCCAAACTCTACTCCTAAGTAATTGTATAAAAGCGCATTTATTTAATTCATTGACAACTTGTCAAAATAATATTGACATTATGTCAGTTTCTGACAAACTGTCAATAACTTGATATTTACCCTGCCGGCTTCTCACTCCCGGCAGCTTCGATCCTGAGGAATCGAGCCATGTTTCAGGAAGTGATAATAGCCCGCCGCCTGGTCAATGACGACTATCGGCGCTACTACCCACGCATAGTCCTCCTGCTCATCATGATGGCCCTGCTGGCTGCCTGCGGCGAGCCTGGTCATGCTGCAATGGAGGCTGAGAGCCAGGCGCTGAACAGCAGCGATGCGGCAGTGGCCCCGGTGCCGGTGCGCGTTATCCCGGTGAACAGCGAAGCCGACCAGCAATCGCTGCGTTTTGCCGGTGTCGCCCGGCCCAGGCAGCGGGCCAATCTCAGTTTTCAGGTCGGTGGCAGTATCGAGGTCCGTTTTGCGGAGATCGGACAACAGGTGGAGCAAGGCGAAATTGTCGCCCGTCTCTATAACCCGCAATTGCAACCGGCCAGGGAGGCCGCTGCAGCGCGTCTGGAACAACTGCGTACCGATGCCGAGCAGGCCGAGCGTGACCTGGCCCGCCTCGAACGTCTCTATGAGAGAGACCTGTTGGCCAGTCAGGATGTGGAACAACAACGCAGTACTCTGAAAGGCATCCGCTCCGCCATCGACAATGCCCGCGCCAATCTGTTGCAGACTGAACAGCTACAGGACGAAAGTGAGCTACGTGCCCCCTTCACAGGACGCATTGAGCAGGTACTGCTGGAACCCGGTGAGTTCGCCCAGCCTGGGCAGCCGGTACTGCGCATGTCCGCCGAAGACGGTCTGGAAGTAGAGGTGCAGGTGCCACCCCGCTTCCTTGCCGGCCTGAGCCTGGGTGAATCCTTGTCGGTGTTTAACGGCCTCAGCGGTGAAACCTGGCAGGGTGTCATTACCGAAATCGGTGAGAGTGCCTCCGCCAGTAATGCACTCTATCCTCTGGTGGTAAGTCTGCAACATACTGGTCTGCGCAGTGGCGAGGCCCTGGAAGTGGCTGTGCCCAGGCAACGCCGCAGCGCCCTCACTGTCCCCCTCAATGCTGTCATGCGTTCAGCCCAGGGCCTGACCGTATTCAGACTGAATGAGAATAACCGCGCTCAAAGAGTAGTGGTAGACGTGGCACGCATTACCGGTGATCAGGTGGAACTGGCCCCGGGTAATCTGAGTGAGGGTGACCGCATTGTTTATGCCGGTCTCACTCGTCTGGCCGAGGGCGATCTGGTCACGGTGTTGGCTCCCGCCGGAGGCAATGACCAGTGAAGGTCGCCGAGTCACTGGCCCGGGTAGTCACCCAGCCGCGCCTGGTGCTGCTTATCGTGGCCATGCTGTGCCTGGCGGGCCTGGGTTCATTGAGTGGTATGGCGCGTCAGGAAGACCCGGCCTTTCCCGATCGTGTCGGTCTGATTACCGTACTTTACCCCGGTGCAACCGCCGAGACCATGGAGCGTTTGATTCTGGAGCCGCTTCAGGAAGAGATAGCCCAGGTGGAAGAGGTGCAGGAGTACAACGCCACGGCCCGAACTGGTGTAGCCCTGGTGAATGTGTCTCTGCTGGATGATCTCTATGACACCGATACCGGTTGGGACCGGGTGCGCATCGCCATGGAGCGGGCCGAAAGCGAATTTCCTTCGGGGGTGCTGGAGATAAGCCTGGATGATCGCATGATGGGTCTGCCGGCCGTAGTACTTTCCCTGGCGGGCAGCCCTTCGGTCGTTGAGTTGTCACGGCAGGCCGAACAACTCAAGCGCGACCTGATGGACCTGCCGGGCCTGTCTCGTATTGAGTTGGAAGGGGACAGCAAGGAACAGATCAATATTGCCCTGCACGATGCCGAACTTGTGCGTTTGGGTCTCACTCCGAATCAACTGGGCCAGTACATTGCGCAGCGCAATCAGGTGTCCCCGGGTGGATTTATCGTGGTCGGTGACCGCCGGCTGAACCTGCTGTCGAATAATGAGTTTCTCGACATCGACGCGATTCGTGCCACCCAGATTCCCCTGCCCCGTGGCGGCAGTGTGCCCCTGTCCGCTGTGGCCGATGTCTGGCGTTCTGCCACCGAACCGCCGGAGCCGGCCACCTTTGAGGACGGTGAACAGGTGGTGGCTCTGGAACTGTATACCATCAAGAATCAGGTGGACGCGGTGCAGTTCGGCACCGACGTGCGTGCTCGCGTCGAACAATTGCGAGAGCATTACCAGCCCCTGGAAATACGAGAATTGTTCTTCCAGCCGGACCAGGTCAGTGATCGTCTGGACAATCTTATGGGCAGCCTCATGCTGTCCATGCTGATCATCACAGTCATCCTCTTTCTGGGCATGGGCTGGCGTATGGGCATCACCGTGGCCGGCATGTTGCCGGTGGTCACACTGATCAGCCTTGGCATTTATGACCTGGGCGGTGGTGTGCTGCATCAGATTGCTGTCATCGGTGCGGTAATCTCTCTCGGTATACTCATCGACAATGCCATTGTCATGGTGGAAAACATCCAGAATCGCCTCAATGAAGGCGCCAGCCGTCAGGAGGCCATGCTTGCCTCCATCGGCGAGTTGGCCGGGCCTCTGGGCGCATCAACCGGCACTACCCTGGCAGCTTTCACGCCGCTGTTGCTTTCCAGTGGCGGCACTGCCGATTTTACTCGCGGCATACCGGTGATGATCATGCTGACCCTCACCGTGAGTTTCTTTCTCGCTGTTACCCTGGCACCTCTGGCTTCGGCCTGGTTCCTGAAACCGTCAGGCAGTAAGCGTAGCGTCTGGTTGCAGAAGCTGGGTCGCGCTGCCGCAGCCGGCAGCCGCCGGTTCCCCCGCCTTGTGGTGTTGGCCGGATTGTTATTGGCCGGAGGCAGTATGGCCCTGTTTCCTTATCTCAACTTTCAGTTTTTTCCCAATGCCGACCGACCCCAGGTGGTCATCGAGATGTTTCTGCCCGAAGGCAGTGACATCCGCCAGACTCATTTACTAAGCCAGGACCTGGAAGGCCAGCTTCGAGGCCAGGCCGGTGTCACCAGCGTTCACCGTTTCGTTGGTGCCACCGGGCCGGGTTTCTACTACAACCTGCCCAATGCTACCCAGGCACCCAATCGCGCAAGGTTGGTAGTGAACATGCAGGAACTGCAGCAGACAGCCGGGCTAATGGACTGGGTGCGTGATTACACGGCCAATTATCATCCCGAATACGACATCATTGCCGGCACTCTGGCCCAGGGGCCGCCACGGGCGGCACCGGTCGAGATCCGTGTGTTTAACGCGGATAACGAAAACCGTCTGGCTGCGGCAGAGCAGGTATTCCGGATCTTGAAAAATATACCTGGCGCTGTGGATGTGCGGCAGGATACTGACACCGGCACACCGGTGTTGCGATTACAGGTGGACGATGCCAGTGCCCAGCGCTATGGTGTCAGCCGTGCTGACGTGGCCCAGACTCTGTTCGCCCGCAGCTTTGGTCTGCCAGTGGAACAATACCGACAGGAACTGGATCCCTTGCCCATCGTGCTGCGTAGCCGCGAAGGTACGCAACTGGAAGTGGACCGGCTGCTGTCCAGCTATGTCTTCAATGCCGCCGGCGAGCCTGTCCCGCTCAGCCTCATTGCCAATACCGAAGCCGACTGGCAGGTGGCCAGCATTAACCATCGCAATGGCGTGCGTATGCTCAGCATCACCGCCGGTTTGGCAGAGGGCTACAGCTTCAGCCAGGTCCTCGAGTTGCTCAACCAGCGTCTTGAGAATGAACCTTTGCCAAGCGGTACGCGCCTGGAATTCGGCGGGGATCAGGAAAGCAGCGGCGAGGCCAATAGCGCCATCCTGTCCACGGCCCCGGTGGGTATTCTGTTACTGTTGTTTTTCCTACTACTGCAGTTCAACAGCTACAAGCGCGTGGGCATCATTCTGCTCACTGTGCCCCTGGCTGCTGCCGGTATCTTCCCCGGTCTGGTGCTGACAGATTCACCCTTTGGCTTCCAGCCGCTGCTGGGCATCATCGCCCTGGTGGGCATCGTCGTGAATAATGCCATCGTGCTGGTGGATCGCATGGACCAGCGCCTGGCCGAGGGCATGGCCATCGATGACGCCGTGGACGAGGCTGTGATCAGGCGCACCCGGCCGATACTGCTCACCACCGCCACCACTGTCGCTGGTCTGTTACCCCTGGCATTTTCCTCTTCCACTCTGTGGCCGCCGATGGCCTGGGCCATTATCTCCGGCTTGCTGGCCAGCACCGTGCTGACCTTGCTGGTGGTACCGGCAGTGTGCCGTCTGAGCCTGGCCACGGACAGTGTTGCAAGCACTGCCGCGGTCCTAGCCCAATAAAATTCGAAGACCTGAAAAGGGGCGCAAGGATAAGCTTGTGCTCAGTTGCCGGCTGCCTGGGCATGCCATTGCGCGCCGTGGGTGACGCGGGTACAGTAAGTCAACTCGGGAAGTGCTCTTCAAAGCCCATTGAATTGACCCGCTACCCTTTCAGGTTTCAGCTTAGACTAATAACAAGGATAAAAATGAAAGCGTCCAAACAACTTCTCAGCAGCCTGTTGCTGTTACTGACCTCACTCACCGCCCAGGCCGATACTAGCGTGCTGTTCATCGGCAACAGCTTCACCTATGGCTATGGTTCTGCCTCGCGCTTTTACCGCGCCGATACCGTTACTGATCTGAATAACGAGGGTATCGGTGGCGTCCCGGCCCTGTTCAAATCCTTTGCCGATCAGGCCGGGCTGGATTACGAGGTGGCGCTGGAAACCCGCGGGGGCAGCAATATCGATTTTCATCTTGAGAACAAGCTGGGTGTCATCGGCCGCCGACCCTGGGATCAGGTAGTCATGCATGGCTACAGTACTCTCGATGCCGATGATCCTGGCAACCCGGCTAAACTGGTGGCCAGCACCCGTGAGATGACTGACTTCCTGCGCAGTAAGAACCCCGAAGTTGAAGTCTATTTAACCGCCACCTGGGCCCGGGCCGATCAGGTCTATGTGGATGACCGTCCCTGGACTGGCCAGTCTCTGGATGCCATGGCAGCCGATATCCGCGCCGGTTACGATCAGGCCGCGGCAGCGCCCGGTGTGGTGGCAGTCAATCCGGTGGGTGAAGCCTGGCAGAAAGCCATGGAACTGGGCATTGCCGATCCCAATCCCTATGACGGCATTGAGCTGGGCAAGGTAGACCTGTGGACCTGGGATCATTACCACGCCAGCGACTATGGCTACTATCTGGAAGCCCTGGTGGTTTTCGGCAACCTCACCGGCAAGGACCCGCGCTCGCTGGGCGAGAACGAATGCTCCGGTTATGAGCTGGGCATGTCACGCAGTGAAGTGAGAATGCTGCAGCAGGCGGCGTTCGAACAACTGCAAAGCGAGGGCAGGGTGACGGCCGATCCGCTGGAGATTCCCCGGCGGGTGAATCCGGAGCGCTGTGGCCCCGGGCAGTAACGCCTTACAAGCACTGCCTGTGCGCTGATCAATTCGTGGCCGGCATCTGCTATTCTGTTCAGAGAGAAGTATTATTTATGGAGCCCTGGCCGGAATAGCCTTGCTGCAAACCCGTGACTAATTCAGAACAAAGCCCGAATCAACAGCTCAAGCAGAATAACAAAACACCGGACGGCGGTTCCTCGCCCGACCCCCGCCTGCGCTTCGGCCCGCTGGATGTTTTCATCATGGGCCTGCTGTTCTTCAGTCTGATCAACTTTGCCAATTTCGGGCAAAGCAGTTCGCCCGAGGTTCCCTACTCCCAGTTTAAGCAACAACTGCGCGAGGGCAATATCGCCAGCGTGGTGATTCGCGGTGACCGCATCACCGGCAATTTTGAAAGCAGCGTCAACGACGCCATTGCTTTCACTACCACCTTTCCGCCGCTGGAAGATCGTGATCTGTTTCCACTGCTGGAAGAGCAGGATGTGGAGGTGGTGGTGCGCTCCGACGAGCAGCCCACCTGGGTCCTGATTCTCATCAACCTGCTGCCCTGGATGCTGATCATCGGCCTGTTCCTGATGGCCAGCCGTGCCCTGCGTGGCAAGGCCGGGGGCGGCCTGCCTGGCGGTGGCATGTTCAGCTTCACCCGTTCCAAGGCACGCTTGAGCCAGAAAGAGGACATCAAGGTTAGCTATGACGACATCGCCGGTCTCAGCCATGCCAAGCAGGACCTGGGGGAGATCATTGATTTCCTCAAGCACCCGGAAAAATTCCGCGCCATCGGCGCCCATATCCCCAAGGGCATTCTCATGATCGGCCCGCCCGGCACCGGCAAGACCTTGCTGGCCAAGGCCACGGCCTTTGAAGCCGGGGTGCCGTTCTTCAGTATCACCGGTTCGGAGTTTGTGGAGATGTTCGTGGGCGTCGGTGCTTCCCGGGTGCGGGACATGTTCACCGAGGCGCGCAAGGTGGCACCGGCGTTGATCTTTATCGACGAGATCGATTCGGTAGGCCGCGCCCGCAGTAACATCGGCATTGGCAATGACGAGCGCGAACAAACCCTGAACCAGATCCTGGCCGAGATGGACGGCTTCAATGCCGATGAAGCGGTGGTGGTGCTGGCTGCCACCAATCGCCCCGATATTCTTGATACGGCCCTCACCCGACCGGGCCGTTTCGACCGCAAGGTGGTGCTGGATCTGCCCCAGCGCGAAGCCCGGCTGGATATTCTCAAGGTGCACAGCCGCAAGGTGCCCATGGCCGAGGATGTGGATCTGGACCAGATTGCCGCTGGCACCGTCGGTTTCAGCGGCGCCGACCTGGCCAATCTGATTAACGAGGCGGCCCTGCTGGCCGCCCGGGACGGCAATACCACGGTCGGGAACAGTCATCTGGAACGGGCCCGTGACAAAGTGGTGCTGGGCGAAAAACGCGAATCCATCCTCTCCACTGCCGAGAAGCAGCGCACCGCCTATCACGAGGCCGGCCATGCCCTGACGGCCTATCACATGCCCCATGCCGATGCCCTGCGCAAAGTGTCCATCATTCCCCGGGGCATGGCGCTGGGCTATACCGAACAGACACCGAAGGAAGACAAGACCAGCTATGGCCAGCACTATCTGGAAGACCGCATCGCCATCATGCTGGGCGGGCGCAGCGCCGAGAAGCTGGTGTATGACGAAGTCAGCTCCGGTGCCGCCAACGATCTGCAGCAGGCCACCCGCCTGGCCCGACATATGGTTACCGAGTGGGGCATGAATGAAAAACTGGGCGCACTCAGCTTCGAGCATCCCGAGCAGTCCTACCCCAACCAGGAATTTCCCCTGCACAAGGACTACAGCGAACACACTGCCGAGATGATCGACGAGGAAGTGCGCAAACTGGTGAGCGAAAACGAAGCCCGTGCTCTGGCTACCCTGCGCGAGCATCGCCAACAACTTGACCAGATCGCCGCCGCCCTGCTGGAAAAAGAAACCATTAGCGATACTGACATTGAAGCCTTGCTGGGGCCGAAAACCAAAGCCAGCGCCTGATTAACATCCGAACAGCGTCTCCCGGCGTATTTCCCGCTATCAACCCATTGAGGAAATCGCCATGCCCAGACTCATACTGGCACTACTACTGCTAATCCCGGGGAGCTCGCTGATGGCACTTGAAGAACCGGAATACCAGGTGATCACCACTGTGGGTGACATCGAATACCGCCAGTATGCCCCCTATCTGCTGGCTGAAACCGTGGTCGTCGGTGAAGAAAAGCGAAGCCGAGCCAGTAATATCGGTTTCAGACGACTGTTCAATTACATCTCCGGTGAAAACTCAGGCGAGCAAAAAATTGCCATGACCGCCCCGGTGCAGCAGCAGGCTGCTGGCGAGAAGATCGCGATGACCGCCCCGGTACAACAAGCAGCACTGGAAGGTGGCTGGCTGGTGAGCTTTGTGGTGCCCGCCAAATACACCGCCGACACCGCGCCCCGGCCCAGCAGCGATGATGTTAGCCTGCGCGCTGTGCCGGGCAAACTAATGGCAGTGCTGCGCTATTCCGGCCGCTGGACTGAACGCAACCAGGCGCGTCACAAGCAGGAATTACTGCAGGCTCTGGAGCAACAAGGCGTCGAGCCCATGGGCGAGGTCATCAGCGCTGCCTATAACTCACCCTTCTCCCTGCCGTTTATGCGTCGCAATGAAGCCATGGTGGAAGTAAGCCGCACGCCATCCACCTGATTTCAAACAAGAAGTGCTATTGAGAGCGCACTATCAGAGCCCCTCGGCAATCAAGCCAGCAGAGCAATAATGGCGGTTGTGCTCCAGGAGCAAGGAATCCTGGCAAGGGAACTGCCTACAGCATTGGGCTGAGGGTAAAAATCTAGTAGGGTAGGGCTTTTCCTTTACGGCGTACGAAGCCCTATGATCACACGTCTCTCTGTCCTGATCTCTGTCCTGATTCTGGGTTTGCCGCTCATGGCTTTATTCAGTAGCGCTGTACACGCTCAAAACGTCGCCCTCGAAGCTGGCGTCAGCCAGGACCTGGCCATCGCCCGCCGCGCCATCCTCTCGGACATCAATTACGGTCTGCGCTTCGACATCCCCGCTGAGGAAAGCGAAGCCATCGCCGCCTCGGCCACCATCAGCTTTAACCTGCGAAATGCCAGCGCGCCCCTGCAACTGGATTTTCGTGAAAGCGCCGACAAGCTGCATCGCGTCAACAGCAATGGCAGTGAATCCGACTACCGCTTCGAGCAGGAACACCTGATCATCCCGGCGAGTGAGCTGCAAAGCGGGCGCAACCGCATAGAGATCGACTTCACTGCTGGCGACAGCTCTCTCAATCGTAACCCGGAATTTCTCTACACCCTGTTCGTCCCCGACCGGGCCCGCACCGCCTTTCCCCTGTTCGATCAGCCCGACCTCAAGGCCACCTGGGAACTGACTCTGGAAATCCCCGCCCACTGGCAAGCCATTGCCAATGCACCGGAGGCAGAAGTAAGTGAGCAGGGCGGACGCAAGACCATTCAATTCGCCCGTTCCGATCTCATCAGTTCCTATCTGTTCTCCTTCGTGGCGGGCGAGTTTGAAAAAGTCACACGGGAGATCAATGGCAGAGAGATCAGCCTGCTGCACCGGGAAAGCGATGAAGAAAAAGTCGCCCGCAACCTGGATGCCGCCTTTGAGCTGCACGGCGCGGCGCTGACATTCCTGGAGGAATACACCGGCATCGCCTATCCCTTCCAGAAATTCGACTTCGCCCTGATACCCGGTTTTCAGTACGGCGGCATGGAGCATGTGGGGGCCATTCAATACCGGGCCGACAGCATCTTCCTGGATGAATCCCCCTCCCAGAACCAGCTCCTGTCCCGCGCCAGCCTCATCGCCCATGAAACCGCCCATATGTGGTTCGGCGATCTGGTCACCATGCAGTGGTTTAACGATGTGTGGATGAAGGAAGTGTTTGCCAACTTCATCGCCGCCAAGGCCGTCAACCCCAGCTTCCCGGAGATCAACCACGAACTGGGCTTTCTGCTGCGCCATTACCCCAGCGCCTATGCCGTAGACCGAACCGAAGGCGCCAACCCCATCCGCCAGAACCTGCCCAACCTCAACGAGGCCGGCACTCTTTATGGAAACATCATCTACAACAAGGCCCCGGTGATGATGCGACAGCTTGAAGCCCTGGTAGGCGAAGCCACCTTCCGCGAAGGCCTGCGCGACTATCTCAGCCAATACGCCAATGGCAACGCAAGCTGGCCAGACCTGATAGAAATACTGGATGGCAAAAGCGAAGAAAACCTGCAGCAATGGAGCCAGGTCTGGGTCAACACCCCAGGCCGCCCCCATGTGCAGGTACACGCCTTCCCCAGCGGCACTACCCTCAGTGTGGTGCAACAGGATCTGTCCGGCGCCAGCCGCGTCTGGCCCCAACGTTTCAGTATCAGCTTTAAAGAAGGCGAGGGCGCTAATCAGCAAAGCAACAGCAGCAATGTCTACAGCCTGCAAACCGCAGCCATCGCTCAAACCGCCGAAGGCGAGCTGTCCATCATCAACGCCGACGGTTTCGGCTACGGCCTGTTCCCGGCCCGCCCGGACTCCCTGCAGCAATGGCAACAGCTCAATGAAGTAGAACGCGGCTCCCTGCTCATCGCCCTGTATGAAAACATGCTGGAAGGCGAAGTCATCAGCCCGCAGCAATACGCCAGTGAACTGCTCAACATCGCCATCGGCGAAGACAACCAGCTCCTGCTCAACCGCGCCCTGGGCTACCTGAGCAACATCTACTGGTCCTTGTTAAGCGAAAGCCAGCGCCAGGCCCTCACCCCCACCATGGAAAACCAGTTATGGCTGGCCATGCAGGCTGCAGAGGACAGCAGCAAGAAGAAACTCTATTTCGATGCCTGGGCCAACATCGCCCTGAGCGAAGAAGTGCTCAATCGCCTCCAAGCAGTATGGAACGGCGACGCCATCATCGAAGGCCTGAATCTGTCCGAGACTGACTACATCGATCTGGCCAGCAATCTGGCCATCAAGCGCCCAAGCCAGGCAGAAGCCATCAGCAATCAACAACTTGAACGCATCGAAAACCCCGACCGCAAACGCCGCTTCGAATTCGTGATGCCGGCCCTGTCCAGCGACCAGGCCGAAAGAGACAGTTTTTTCGAATCACTCAAGGTTGAAGCCAACCGCGCCAGAGAACCCTGGGTACTGGACGGCCTGAACGCCTTGCATCATCCGCTGAGAACCGCACAATCCGAGAAGTATCTGCAAGCCAGCCTGGAACTGTTGCAGGAGATCCAGCAAACCGGCGACATCTTCTTCCCGGCCCGCTGGCTGGCCGCGAGCCTGGGTAATTATCGCAGCGAAGCGGCAGTTCACACGGTGCGCAGTTTTCTTCGGGAACGACCGGAGTACAATGCCCAGCTTCGAATGAAGATTCTGCAGGCGGCGGATCCGCTTTTTAGGGCGGCCAGGATTGTTAATGCCGGGCAGTAATAATTAGAACAGAAAGTAAATCTAACGAAGAAAATCAAGAAACAGGGTCAGGGAAGTGACAGCAGTAAACCAGACCATCTCCATCGACTACTATTCCGATGTCCTTTGCATCTGGGCATACATCGCCCAGGCCCGTGTCGATGAAATTAAAAAACAGTTCGGCGACCAGGTGGAAATCAATTACCGCGTCTGCAAAGTCTTTGCCGATATCGACTACAAAATGCAAACCAACTGGAAAGCCAAAGGCGGCTATGAAGGCTTTGCTGAGCATTTGCATGAGGTGGCCGGGCCATACGACCACATCGAGTTGCACAAAGATATCTGGCTAAAAACTCGCCCCGCCTCATCCATCCCGGCACACCTGATTATCAAAGCAGTACAGAAAATCGCGCCAGAGAAATGCCTGCCAATCACCATCGCCTTAAGAGAGGCCTTCTTCAGAGAGGCGAGGGATATTGCTGACAGTGACGTGCTAGAGCAGATACTTGAAGAAGTAGGTGTTCCGGTAGACGAGGTCAATGCTTTGATCTGCTCAGGCCAAGCTCATGCCTTGTTGGAAGCGGATATGCGGGAGAAGGACCTACAGAATACTGCTGGTAGTCCTACCTATGTGCTGAATGATGGACGGCAGAAGCTGTATGGAAATGTGGGGTATGGGGTGATTGAGGCGAATATTAAGGAGCTGCTGAGATCGCCACATATTGGGGTGGCTAGTTGGTGTTAATTAACTTCTATGAATAAACAAAAATCAAATAAATCTAACCCATTTGATTAGGCTAAATGATTAATCGAAACTCAGAATTACAAGATAGTAAACTAAAACTTACGATATCAACCGAAGAAATAAATATGAATCGGAGCCTACTCTAATAATGGACTTTTCAAGTGTGCTCCACGATCCAAAGGCATATGGTACTGACGTCAATCAGACTAAGAATAAGGTCGAAGTGCGGAAGAGGGCTAAAAAGTTAAGGCAAGAGTGCGAAAAGCAGCACGAGATGATCCTGCAAGCGCAAAAATTTTGTTATGAACTCGCAAAACTGTATTGGAAGCAAATTAAAATAAGGACTAAGGTAGGTTGGCGACTAAGAAAACTACCGTTCTCTTTACCTTTGTTAAATATTGAATTGCAGAAAAATCTCCATGACCATTTTCAAGTTATCAGTGAGCTAGAGCCAGAAAATGCTGGTTATGAGATCAGTCTTTTATACCAAAAGCTTCTCCCAAATTCCTATAGAGAGAAAGTTGGAATCTACTATACACCAACACATGTTGTTGAAAGGATGCTAGATGACGCATCTAAGCTAAACGTAGATTTACAAACGGCGCACGTCATAGACCCGTCATCAGGTGGAGCAGCCTACCTAGCACCGCTTTGTCGTAGGATGATCAATAAAAAGTTAAAAAACCCAAATGACGTAAGGAAGGATATTGAGAAACGCTTGGTTGGGATAGAAATTGATCCCTTTGCAGCTTGGTTTTCTCAATTCTTAGTAGATTGCGTCCTAGCAGATTTGGCACCTAGTAAAGTACGCCCTAAGAATATTGTTACCAATGCCAATTCCCTCCAATGCCCAAAGAGGTTGCTGAATAAATTTGATTACGTAATCGGAAATCCTCCCTACGGGATTATCAATCTCAGCAAATCACTTGCAGAGGAGTACTCTGATGTACTATCCGGAAAAGCTAACCTATATCAGTTATTCTTCAAACTTGGCTTTGAATTAGCAAAAGAAAGTGGCGTAGTTCACTTTGTAACACCAACCGGTTTTATAAGCGGTAATTACTTTAAATCGTTAAGAGAATATATTGAAGATATTAGCAGCCCTGTTTTTTTTCAGTTTTTTGATAGTAGGACATCCATCTTTAAGGGGGTCCAGCAAGAAATAGTAATATCTGCTTTTCAAAAGGGAGGTGAAGATACCCACCCTCTTTCTATGACGTTGCTGGAAAGCCAAAGTAAGCAAAGCATCATTAACCAATATGTGACAGAGGCCACTTCATTTAGAAAAGGACTATGGGTACTGCCAAAGTCTCGCGCCGAACATCGTGCGGCGAAACTTTTTGCCCGTTCTCCACATAACTTAGAATCTATAGGATTTACAGTAAAGACAGGCTATTTGGTTCCTCACCGGTCTGGTGATTTACTTGGCAATAAGAAGTATAAAAAATCATTTCCCGTACTATGGTCTGAATCAATACAACACGAAACTTTTGACCCTGAATCTGCTTATAGAAAAGGTAGAGATCGTTGGTACACGCCTGAAACTAAAACAGGGCTATATAATGAGGAGGCCATATTAGTTAAGAGGACAAGCAGTAAAGAACAAAGGAGAAGAATACACTCTGCCAAAGTTTCTCGCTCATTTCTATCAAAATACAAGCGCTTTGTTGCTGAAAATCACGTCAATGTAGTGACCGCAACTAAGGGAGCATGTGTAAGCTTGTTTACTTTAGAGAAGCTCATGAGATCAGATATTTTTGACGATTTATTTCGATGTGGAAGTGGAACAGTAACGGTTTCCGCCGCAGAGCTTAGAAGAATTCCACTTCCATCACGTAAGGGCCTTTTGCTTTTTAGAGACTATGTTGGGCGCAGTAACGATATTGAGCTTATTAATGAAGGTGCATTGCTTGCCTATAAGGAGTTGGATTAGATGCCGAAAGGTAGGTCAAAAGGATTTGGTTGGCAGCAAAGCATGCAAGACAGAGAGCGTTCGCTTTCTAAAATGAAGAAGAATATTGATGTAATTTCTAAGCAAACCGCAGCACGAAAGGAAGGCGAAAAGAAGAGAGCCAAAGAAGATAATCAGATAAAAGCAACCCTATCATCATTCAGACCATTAAAAAGCGCTCCGAAATTAAATCATGCCAACTCTCAAAAAGTTCTTGATGAAGGAATAGAAAGAGATATAGATCAAAGTTATTGTTCAATTACCAGTTTACTGCTTGAGGCAAAAGAAAACATAGGTATATATTTTCTGTTGAGCTGGCCCAGCAGTGCCGAATGGTTAATATTTTCGCAGTTCTTAGCCAATCAGGAGCTACTTCTAAAAAATACAAATCGGTCAGGGTATAAACTCGCTGTTTATCCTGCACGCCCAAGTATCGTTGGGCGTTTAAAGAAAAAGCGTATAGACCGCAATAAATTAA
>JALEHB010000156.1 GCA_022763285.1 Pseudomonadales bacterium
GATGAAATAAACTCTCCCGCCTGCTCGTTGTTACTACCGAGCAATCCGTCAGCACTGCCATCGAAACTGCCACTGCCAGTCACCGGATCATTGGCCTGGCGCCCAAAGGTGTTGAAGTCCAGAGCGTACTGAAAGCCCTTGTTCAAAATAACCTCCAGAAACTGTACCTGGATGATCACCTCGCGGCGCAGTGATTCCTGGGCCGCTTCGATAAACTGCTCTACTCGCTCCAACTCATGGGGATAGGCTGTGACTATCACAATGCCGGTAAGCGGCTGCACCAGTACGCTCTTGCCTTCATCGGTCAGATTTGCCTGGTTTCGTGCGCCCGCATTGCTGATGCCACCAAACAGGCCGCCCGACAATCCCGCATTGTTATTTGCATTACTTGATTGTGACTGCACGCCAATAAGATTTGAAATGGCGGTTTCAAGATCAGACCAGAAATCGGTGCTGGTTGAAGTCTGAATTTGTCCACCGGCACCGCCGCTGAGGCTATTGATGCCGCCAAAACCTCCAACCCCGCCCAGACCACTATTGACGCCGCCATTAAGCAATTGCGAGGAGGAAATCCCACTGTTCAAACCAGTGAGTCCGCTATTAAGACCATTATTCAGGCCACCACCATTCTGATTATTTCCATTGGAAACCTGAACACTCGAGCTGCCCTGTCGTTGCACATTCAGATAGTCAATTGAGAATTGACGAGTACGCAAGCCACCCGGCCGTACCGTAAAAATATTTCCGCGCCGACTGATGTCGAGGCTGTACATCTCGGCCACCGTATCCATGGCTTCCTCGATGGTGACATTGGGCAGACTGAGATTGATATTGACGTCCACGTCCTCGCTGATCACAACACCATAGTCAGTATCCGCCACCAGACTATTAAAGAAGACATCGGCGGGCAGATTCGGTGAGGAAATGGAGACGCGTTCCTCAACCGGTGCCAGTAACTCTTCATCCAGCGAAAGTGAAGGAATCAGTTCGTTCAGAATGTCACTGTCATCTTCACTGAGCTCAGCTTCCGCTTCCTCGCTGCTGCTTACTGCTTCATCCAGAGTATGCTGAATGGTTTCCAGTACGGCAGTGTCAGGCACGCTGGCTGGCTGTGTCGCGCAGGCAGACAGCAGCGCCATAAGCATCGCCGCTGACACCCAGCGTGAAAAGTCAAAACCTGTTACTTGCTTGTATTGCATTGCAATTCCAATTAACTCGTAAATTTAACGTTGCTGCACAGGCGCAGTAGCAGACCCCTGGGCGGATTTCACATCGGTGTCATAGAGACCGATGCGTTGCTCCTGGTTGTTAATACTCAAGGTGACGCTACTGCGATCGATGGCCACTACTTCGGCGCCACCGATACTGTCACCTATACCGACCCGCTGGTCGTTGATCACCGCCATGGCGCCACTGCCGCCAAGACGAATAAAACTCAAATCGAAACTGGACGGCAAAATCCTGTTAATCATGGCCGTCACCGCGCTGTCACTGTCTGTAGTGCTGCGCTGGGTGTAGAACAGCGGCCGGGTTGGGTCCACCAGTTCTTCACCATCGATCACGTCAGCACTCACCGGGGCAGCGGCAAGCAGGACAAGCATCATCACGAACCCGAATTGTTCAGACACCGATAAACCCCTGATCAGTACTCAAAGTATGTATTTCCAGCGTCACATGGGCGTTGGGCCATTCCAGTTGGCGAAAGGAAATGGAATCCCAGAAAAAGCTGCCGGTTATCTCTTCCAGAAAACGCAGGTATTTCAAGGTACTGAAATAGTCGCCCTGAAACTCGATCACCAGACCATGCTCAAATACCTGCCCGGTCACTTGTTGCTGTGACACCTGGTCGAAATTCACGGTACCGGTCTCCGCCAGAATCTGTGCCGCATTATTGGTTCCTGCCCGCAGTGGCACGGCCGGCTCATTACGAAAATAGACCAGTTCCAGACCAGACTGTCGCTCCAGCACCGTGGTCAGGATTTCCGTCATCTGATTCGGCGTCACCAGGTCACCGGCCAGGTCGGCAATTTCCTGATCCAGTTGCTGCTGCTCCCGGGTAATAGCCTGAAGCCGATCATTGGCAAAGCGATTCGGATCCTGTTGGCTCAGCTCCACCATAGAGGCGTAGGCGGTTTGTTGCGCTGTAATCTGTCGCTCCACATTGCCGATCTGACTGCGCAAAGACTGCTTCTCTGCGCGCATGGGATCAAACAGCAATTCCAGCCAGGCCAGCAGCAGCCCTGCCGCCACAATCACCAGGATCATGACTTTCTCGGAGCGCTTTCTGGCATTGATATTGGTAGCCAGTTTGTTCACGCCTTGGCGAAACTGCTCATTCATTTTCTGAACTCAGGGTAAAAGTAAAATACTGGCTGCTGACATCGTCACGACTGATGGACGGGCTGAAATGCAATTGGCGAATCGGGCTCTGTCCACTTTCGATATTGCTGACATAGCGGGGCACCAGGGCCGAATCCACGACCTGGCCTGCCAGCTCTACTTGTTCGCCGCCTTCAGAAAAACTGAATTCGGTGATACTCATGCCCTGCAGGGCGGCCCGGGACAGATCCTTGAAGTATTCGGAAAAGCCCGTGGTATTTCCCAGTTTGGTTTCGCCGAGGAAATTCCGGATCTGTCGACTGGAGGCCAGTCGGGACTCGGCGGTCTCCAGCCGGTTGCTCAGCTCGGTATTTTCCGAACGCCGCGCCAGCAACTCGTCCAGTTCCCCGGTCTTGCGTGTCTCCTCCGCCAGGGTGGCCTGCAAGCTTTCCAGGCGATTGGA
>JALEHB010000157.1 GCA_022763285.1 Pseudomonadales bacterium
GCTGGTCACCCATGATTCGTGAAGTGGTGATGACCAAGCGCATGCCGCCGGGCCAGATTGACAACAAGGTGGGCCACAGGATGGCCAATGAAATGAATCTGGCCGATGATGAGATCCAGAAGCTGGTTCGCTGGGTTAATGCCGGTGCCCCCATGGACGATGGAGCCGATCCCCTGGCGCAACTGACCTGGCCCGATACCAAGTGGCAACTGGCTGCAGAGCTGGGCGAGCCGGACCTGGTGGTAAAAATCCCGCCGCAAGCCATTCCTGCCACTGGCGTGGTGGACTACATGGATATTCCAATTGACCTGGGCCTGGAAGAAGACCGCTGGGTTCGCGCCAGCGAGGTGGCGCCGGACAAGGTGGAAGTGCTGCACCATATCATCACCACCGTGGTTCCCCCGGGCGGCGCGGCCGATCCGCAAACTGCGTTTATGGAAGCCATCAACAGCCTGCCTGAAGAGAGGGCTGCGGCGATTCGCGCGCAGATGTTTGCCGCCATCGCCGCCGGTGAGCAACCGGATCTGGACCGCATTTTCCGTGAGAACCCGGACATCGATGTCGGCTTTATTCTCGGTGGCGGCGATGCCGACCAGGCCTCCATCGCCGGCTATGCCCCGGGCAACAGCTTTACCATCAATCCCGAAGGTGTGGGCGGTATTCTCAAGGCCGGCTCACAACTGAGCCTGCAGATGCACTACACCACCTCTGGCAAGGAAGTCACTGATGCCACCGAAATCGGCATTTATTTCTATCCCGAAGGCTATGTGCCGGAAGAGCGCATGTCCGGTGGTGTGGGCAATGCTTTCACCATCGCTATTCCGCCCAATGCCAAGGACCATGAAATGGAGCTGGTGACCTATGTGCCCAATGAGGCAGAGATTCACTCCCTGATGCCCCATATGCATTTCCGCGGCAAGCGCATGGCCTTTACTGCCCGCTACCCCGATGGCAGCGAAGAGTTGTTATTGTCAGTGCCCGCCTATTCCTTCAATTGGCAACTGTCACATGAACTGGCAGAGCCTGTGAAGGTTCCCGCCGGCACACAGATTGTGGCCACCGGCGCTTTCGACAATTCCGGCCAGAACCCCTATAACCCCGATCCATCCATAGAAGTGAACTGGGGTGAGCAGAGTTGGGAAGAAATGTTCATGGGCTTCTACACCTGGAAGGAAGTGAACCAGGGTGGTGGCGAAGACTAGGCAGGATTGCTGCCAGACGAAAAGGCGAGCCTCGGCTCGCCTTTTTTGTGCCTGCCGCCTTCATCAGGAATCTTGCCCGGGATTTCTGCAACTGCGGTTTTCACTGTGTTAAGCTCATTCCGGTTTTCCATTCATTGCTTTGCTCCAGGTTGATTTATGCGTCTATCAATTGCAGTTCTTTTGGGTTTATTACTGGCTAATTGTTCCGAACCTGCGGATACCGCTGCTGTCCCGGACAACACCGCACCGGCTGTTGTACAGACGGCGGTGGAAAACGCTGTCGACAATATTGTGGTTGAGAATACTGTTGCCACCGGCGACTGGGATCTCGGGTTCATGGCAGCGGTGGCCAATCCCTATGCCACCGACGCCGCGGCAACAATGCTGGCCCGGGGCGGGCATGCCGTGGATGCCGCTATTGCGGCCCACGCCGTACTGGGCCTGGTAGAGCCGGAAAGCTCCGGTCTTGGTGGTGGCGGCTTCATGGTCTTGTATGAGGCCGAAAGCGGCGAGGTCCGCTTCCTGGATGGTCGGGAAACTGCGCCCATGGCAGCCAGTATCGACATGTTCATGAATGACGGCGAGCCCATGCCCTATCTGCAAGCCTGGCAAAGCGGGCGGGCGGTGGGTGTACCTGGCGCCGTGGCCCTGTATAAACTGGCCCATGAGCGATACGGCCAACTGGACTGGGCTGAAATCTTCCAGCCCGCCATCAATCTGGCCCGGGAAGGATTTCTGGTTACCGAGAAGATGGCCAATTACCTGCCCGGCATTGCCAATATTGCCAGACTCGATGAAAACCCCGGCAGTGCTGAGTATTTCTATCCCAATGGAGAGCCTCTGCAGGCCGGCGATCTGTTGCGCAATCCCGAATATGCCGAAACCCTGCAGGCCATTGTTGAACAGGGCCCGGACGCGTTTTACACCGGCGAAATTGCCGAAGCCATTGTGGCATCAGCCCAGGCCGAGCCCAACCCTGGCAGTCTCACCATGGAAGACATGGCCGCCTATGAGGCCATAGAACGACCGGCAGTTTGTGGTCCCTGGCGAGAGCTGACAATCTGTTCCGCAACCCCGCCTTCTTCCGGCGCCATGCAAATCATGGTAGCCAATCTTTATGACCATTTGTTGCCGGAAAATGCCAGCCAGGAACAACAGGTACAGGCTTTCGTCGATGCCCAGCGTCTGGCCTATGCAGATCGTGACTATTACTTCGGTGACCCGGACCGGGTCGATGTACCAGTCGAACAATTACTGGATCCGACCTATATTGAGTCCCGGGCCAGCAACCCGGTGGCGCCGGATGCGATGCCAGAGCATGGTGATCCGGGCATGGTGCTGGGCGAGGCAGCGGCGGCGGTATTCGCGCCGGACAGCACCCGGGAACCTGCGGGCACGACCCACTATTCCATTGTCGACAGCTATGGCAATGCCGTTTCCGTTACCATGACAGTGGAGTCGGTATTCGGCAGTAACCGCTGGGCGGCAGGTTTTCTGTTAAACAATGAGATGACGGATTTCTCCCGTGACTATGACCCGGCACTACCGGAAGCAGCCAATGCTGTACGACCCGGTGCCCGGCCCCGTTCCTCCATGTCTCCGTCCATTCTGCTGGATGCTGATGGTGAATTGTATATGGTTACTGGCTCCCCGGGAGGCAATTCCATTCCCGCCTACACCGCCAAGACCATTCTTGCCACCGAGGACTGGGGCCTCAGTGTGCAGGAAGCCGTGGACTTCCCCAATATCATTGCCCGCGGCCAGACGGTCCGCGTCGAGACCGGTCGCGAGCCAGGCCAGGCGCTGGCAGATTACCTCAATGAAGCGGGCTATGATGTACAGGAAAGCGAAGGGGAAAATTCCGGCCTGCACGTCATTCGCGTGCACCCGGATCATCTGGAGGGGGCGGCTGACCCACGCCGGGAAGGCACGGTCATGACCACCGCCCCCTTATAGGAAAAGCGGCCTGGAAAAAAACTATTACCTACTGACCGGGTTGTCTTGGAGTCCAGTCACAACCCGGGCAGTTGGGATCGATGTTATTCTGTGCCAGCACCTCGAAGATGAAATCACGCCACACTTCATTAGGCTGCCAGACCGTATTCATATCGGCCTTGGCTTCGGCCACTGGCACATCTTCATAGATCACCCGGTAGAGGAAGCTGAAGGCAGTCGCCCGGGCATTCACCTGGCAATGCAAAAGTGTCTTCTTGCCGGTGTTGCGCTGCATGGAATCGGCGAAGGCGTAGAATTCGCTGGGTAGAGGATTGGAGAAATCCACCGGCACCTGCATGTATTCCATGCCCAGCCCCTTGACGATCTGGTCTTCGTCCGGGAGTGCGTTGGTGTTATTGGTAAAAGCGATATACACCACCCGCTCGAATCCCTGGTCGCGAATCAATTCGAACTGCTCGCGGGTCGGTTGGCCGGCGCTGGCGAAGGTCTCGCTGTATTGCCGGAAATTGGTGATCTCCGCCAGCTCAGAGGCGGGTTCTTCCAGCGCCAGACTCAATTGCGGCAGTAGCGTCAGTGCCAACAGGTATCTACAGATTGCTTTCATAATTACTCCGTTTCCCGGTGTGTCCGGTTGATCATTCGCCAGACGCCCATCATAACCTGAAACATCCGCCTGAATCCCGACTACGCCGCGACCCTTCGTCGCAGTTCAATGGCACAGGTCGCAAGTACTGATATCCGCAATCAGTTGTTGAGCAAGTCCAGCAGTGTCGGCATGCTGTCGATGATGGCCTCCGGCTGCTGGCGGGCCAGCCGTTCCGGTGAGTGGGCGCCATAACTCACCGCAATCCTGCGCATACCGAGGCGGGCAGCCATCTCCATGTCGAATTCGGTATCACCCACCATGACGGCCTCGTGAAGACCGCAGTTCATCTCTGTCAGTAATTCTTCCAGCATCAGGGGGTTCGGCTTCGATGCAGTTTCATCGGCACAACGGCTGGCATGAAAATGTTGCTCCCAGCCAAGATTGCCCAGCACCCGGTTCAGTCCGCGGCGACTCTTGCCGGTTGCCACGGCTATCTGGTGGCCATCTGCTTTGAGTTGGTCGAGTGTCTCTTGCACACCCGGGAAGGTATCGCAGGGCTGCACATCCTTGACCACAAAATGGTGGGAATAACGGGCCCGCAATTCATCCAGAGGCGCCTGCTTCAGGCCCGGATACAATTCTTCCAGTGCTTCCTGCAGTCCCAGGCCAACAATGCCACGAATAGCCTGCTCTTCCCGGGGGTCGAGGCCGACATCTGCTGCTGCCAACTGCATGCACTGGGTGATTTTCGCCAGCGAATCCAGCAGGGTTCCATCCCAGTCAAAAATTACCAACATCGGCTGTGGTCAAATCACTTCGTCAGAACAAGAAAGCGATATTATGACTGCCCGGCTGCGAGCAGGCAAAAAAATCAGTCGCCCGCAGCATCTGCTGGCATCATTCGACCGACTTAGCCGCCCCAGCGCAGAAAGTTCAGAAACTCGCGCCGCGTTTTCGGCCCGTAGGTGAGAAAACTGGGCTGGGGATTTTCCTGATAGGCCAGCTTCTCGGTGCTGACAAAATCGGTGGCGGTCAAGGCTCTGATTTCTGCCTCATCAATGCCGTAGGGTACGGCGGCATTGAGTCCGAAGACCTTGCGCCGCAGTTCCGGGGTGATGGCCGGATAGCCGAATTCTTCCTGAAATTGCTCGGAAATCTGGAAGGTTCTGAAGGCCTGAATCTGGTCCTGGGGTGATCCGTACCAGATGGAATCGGTGCCCCAGAGCACATTGTCTTCTCCGACATAGCGGAACAACTTGCCCAGGGCATGGGCGGCATTGTCCGGATCACGCATGAGAAAGCGCCAGGTGCTTCCCAATTCTGCATAGACATTGGAATTGCGTGGCACTTCATTATCCAGCAGAGACTGGATCAGGGTATCGATACCATCGTTGCCCGCGCCTTCTGCGAAGGCCTGCTCCTGATTCCCTGCCACGAAGCCAGAGTGGTAGATGAGAAAATTCATATCCGGGTAGTCGCGGGCCACTACGCCAATATCCGAACACTGACTGTGTTCATAGGATTGTGGCCCAAAAGGCAGACCCTTGTGGATACAGATGTTCCTAACACCCAGACCTCGAGCCCTTTCAATCATGGCCCGTCCTACATCATCACTGAGGAAAAACCCGACGCCTCCGGGCCCGTACTGGGTATAGGTCTTGAAGGCGGAGATATTCCAGTTTTCCGCCAATTCATCCATGGCCTCCAGGTCGCCGTCCTGATTGGGATTAACCCGGCCGTGAATCATCAGGCGCTTGCTGCCCTCAAGCTCTGCCACGATCTGTCGTGTCTGGTCTGCATCTTCAATGGTCACCGGCTCGGTTTCCCGGGTTGAGGGCACAAAGGACAGCACCATGATGTCGGTATCACTATCGAGAAACACGTCCTTGATAAATTCGCTCTGCCCCAGGCAACCCAGATAGCCGAGATTGCCACCGCTATTGGCCGCTTCGCAGGAGGCTTTTTCCATGCCGGCATAGGGCCGCGAATCCGGAGGAATCCGGCTCAGCCAGTCTCCTTCCGGGTTCACATAATGCCCCTGCACATCGAAGATGAACTCACCCCCGCTCACCTGGGCATTGGCGGCTGCGGGGTCCAGAGCGGCCTCATCCATCACCTCAAAATAGCCACCGCGACGGTCATGGGCGGCATTGGCCTTGTTAAAGGCCAGCAGGGTACTGGCAGCACCGCAGCTTGAAATCAGAAATTGCCGACGGGATTGTGCGGTACGCCGGGCATGGGTGGTGGCCGCTTCCAGCGCCAGTTTATTGCCAAGCTCATTGGCAGGGGATACAGGGATTGGTTCGAATTCACCATTGGAGGTGCTATCGATCTTGATGGGCAGGCGAGTGCCGTCCTGGTCGAGTCGGTCCATGGTTTTTCCTCCTCGTTTTATTATTGTTCTGAGAGTTTGGCATGAATAATCGGTCAACCAAAAGGAAAATCGGGGTAGAAATACCGCTTTTTCAGGGCGGTGGAAGTAATCCGGCCTGCCAGAAAGCGCGTAATTCGGAGCATGACCAAACTATTCAAGGCAAGCAAAGCACTTCTGCTATTGTCGGGCATTGTGCTAACGGCCTGTTCCACCGTGAGCGTGCAGGATTATGCCGGAGGCGAACCAGAGTTGGAAATGGAGCGCTTCTTCAATGGTGATCTGGTGGCCTATGGCGTGGTGAAGGACTGGCGTGGCCGGGTCATTCGACGCTTTCAGGCGGATATCGACGCCAGTTGGGAAGCGGGCATCGGCACCCTCGATGAAGATTTTCTGTTCGACGATGGTGAAACCGACCGCCGGGTCTGGACCCTCACCCCCGCCGGCGAAGGCAGCTACCGGGGCACTGCCGGTGATGTAGTTGGCGTCGGCGAGTTGCAAGTGGCAGGCAATGCCGTGTTTCTGGATTATGTCTTGCAGATACCCTACGGCAGCGGCAGCATCAATGTGCGCGTTGACGATCGCATGTATCTGCTCACACCCGAGTTGCTGCTCAACGAATCAACACTGCGCAAGTTTGGTTTGAAGGTAGGAGAATTGCTGCTGGTGATTGCTCGGCGCGATGCCCTGCCGCCATCGGCAGAGGCCGCTAGTTTTTCTGGAAGTCAGTGAGAAATTCAAGGGCCTGCTCTGCCCTCTCTTCAGGCACGAACACATGATCATGATAAAACGCCGCCACCACATTGGCAGGTATGCCATTGGCGGCCAGTTTGTTGGCCACTGCAGCGGTGAAACCTACTGCATCCAGAGAACTGTGCACAGACAGGGTGATGCATCTGAACACGGAGGTATGCTTGATGCCATGGGTTTGTGCTATCTGTTTCTTGAGAATCAGGCTCATGCCCTCTTCCTCAAAATAGCAGGCCAGCGGACTCAGACGGTCCAGTTCGCTGAAGGGCGCGGATGGCACGGAACAGAAAACAAATTCCCCGGGCAACAACTTCGGTTGCAGCAAAGCCAGTAACTTGTCCAGGTCTACTTCACCTGCCATCGCACATTCCCCCGAATACTCAATCTTGAAGCTGTTATTGCAGGCTGGCGGCCGTCAAACAGTATTATTCACCCAGCCATCACGAAAATCGACCCGTTGCCAGCTTCCCCCTGGCATCTGGACAATATCTGGAGAAAAAATACCAGACTGATGGAAAACGGCCGGCTCAATCCTGAAGCTGTCCAGCCTTCGACTCAGCTCAGCTGCCCTTAGCCGAGCAATGCAGGCAGGGCAGCAGATTAAAGCACCATTGCCGCTGGCAAGGCAATGGACAATCCGCAATCAATTGATTGCCATCAATAAAAGTGGCAATTGACTCTTCAGGCCAGGCTGATGACCTTCTGTGCAGCAGGACGCGCCGAAATTCGGTCAATATAGCTCACAAAGGCATCACGCTTTTCGAGCATATTGAATTGCACGCCCCAGAAAATTTGTGAGCCCAGATAAACATCGGCTGCGGTAAATTGCTCACCGCAAACCCACGGTCCTTTTGCTATCGCCAGCTCCAGGGCCTTGTACAGATCGTCGAAATTTCCAAAACCGAGAGTTCTGGATTGCTCCTGGGTGACTTCCCAGCCCATGGACTTGACTGTAACCGCTTGCTCCACCGGGCCAGCAGCGAAAAACAGCCAGCGGTAGAAGTCTGCCAGTGCCGGATCATCCGCAGCGGGAATCAAGCCTTTCTCGGGAAAGGCGGCGGCGAGGTAGGTGCAAATGGCTGCCACTTCGGTGACTACTGCTCCTTTGTGCTGAAGCGCCGGCACCTTGCCCATGGGGTTGATCGCCAGATAGTCGGCTCGCTTCATTTGTTCGCCGTACTCGATCACCCGCATGTCGTAATCTTCACCCAACTCTTCCAGCATCCAATGCACAATGGCGCCGCGTGACTGGGGATTGGTGTAGAAAATCAAATCTGCCATGACTGTCTCCCTGGCTGTTTTCGTTAGAGCCGATTCTTTATGAAATCAATCGGACTGCTGTTTGTTTGTGTGGCAGGCAGTATACACCTGCCGCGGATTTGCTTAAGCATCAATGTCCGAAGCAGGCAGAAACTGTTGGCAAAGCTGCCTCAGGGTCTCACTGTCAAACAGTTGCAAGCCCCTGGCTGCGAAGCGCTTTAAATCGGATTCATCCGGAAAGCTGTAATAAGCGCCGCCCTGCCCCTGGGCAACAGTAGACAGAGTCTCACCACGGGACAAACAATCCACCGCCTTGAGTATCTCTGCGCAACCATCTTCATAAAGTGCCAACACATGCCAAAGATAGGATCGTTCGTTGTCGATTGGCAGTTCAGTGGATGCAATCACCCGGCCGGTATCGATGCTGGCATCGTCAATTGTGTGCAAGGTAGTTCCGAGACTGGACTCACCGTTGAGCATGGCCCAGAAACTGGCCATCACGCCGCGGTATTGCGGCAATTTTCCGGAGTGCAGATTAATAACACCAAGCCGGGGAATTGCCAGCGCCGCTGCTTTGAGAATGACACCATAACGGATGCTGATGACAAGATCCGGAGCCTTGGCCCGCAATTGCTCCAGCTCTTCTGCTTCATTGAGCCGGTTCCACTGCCGCAGCGGCTGACCAGTCAGCCGGGCCAGTTCTTCGAAGGTTTTCAGCGCCGGGGCGGGGCGATCGGCCCTGGCCTGGGCCATCGGGAAAACCACGTCATTGAAAAAGTCCTGCTCCACAAACTTCAGGGCCCGCAGGGCAACAGGCAGCGCCCTGTTGCCACCAACCCGGGCAGACAGGGCCAGTTGAATATCATGCTTGTCAGACAAGGCCGGCAGCAGGCGGTTGAGTGCCACACAGCTCGCCAGATCACGGTTACAGAGCAATACCAGTTTCATGGCGGCCAAGACTACCGGGGCTGGCCGCCAATGGGAACAGGCAGAGGCTTGGCGATTCTCCCCCGGGCGAGCTAGACTGTGGACATTCATCCATTTCTGCCAGCCCCATGGAGCCTGTTTGATGCTGTTAACGCCAAGGATTAGCTCTGGAATTCATAGACTTGCCCTGACCGGCCTGATCATGGCCGGGCTTGCAGCTTGCGCCACCACACCGATCAGCCTGATGGATTCCAGGCCCGGCCAAAGCCTGGCCAGAGGAGAATCTGCGCAGATGCACTTTTTTACCAACATCAGTGATTTCGATACCGGCGTACAGCTTGCCGCAGGCGCTCGTTATTCACTGCATATCCGCTTGCTGAGCAACTGGACCGATGGTTCGATTACAGAAAATGAATCTGGCCTGGATATCGATGAGCGGGGCTTCGCCAACAGCCAGATGGCCTGGCCCTGGTTGCGACATTTGCGCCGCTCCGGCAATCATCAGTGGTTCGAATTGATGCTTTACCAACCCCGCTGTGCCGGTGAAAGCCTGGCCGGGATCAGCGATCTGGAATTCGATGAAAGTAGTAGCAGTTATTATTTCGTCGCTAACTGTGACGGCAAACTGGCCCTGTTTGTCAACGACAGCTATGTTACTTACGCGAATAATGCAGGATACGCGAACATCGCCTTGTCCAGGGTGGAATGATTGCCGTCACTCCCTTCAAAAAGGAGTGACCCATGCATACAGTACAGCAAATACTCGCCCAAAAATCCGTCACCGACGTCTGGTCGGTGCGGCCTGATGCCACAGTTTTCGAAGCCATTCAAATGATGGCTGACCGCCATGTCGGCGCCTTGCTGGTCATTGAAGGCAAGGAACTGCGCGGCATCATCTCGGAACGGGACTACGCCCGGGAAGTGATCCTCAAGGGGCGTGCCTCGAAGGACACTTTGGTAGGACAGATCATGTCCACTCCTGTGATTACCGTTTCCTCCACCGACCTGGTCAGAGATTCCCTGAGCCTGATGACCAATAATCACATTCGCCATTTGCCGGTCGTTGATCAGGACCAGATTATCGGCATTGTCTCTATTGGTGATCTGGTGAAAGACGTGATCGATGACCAGCAAAGCACCATCGAACAACTGGAAAACTATATCCGCAGCTAAAGTAGCTGCTGCAGGGTATGGACGCCGCCGGCTGCGGGCACGAAGCGGTAGTGCCTGTTGATGCAGGCGGGTTGCTCACCGGCCACATGACTGACATAGAGCAATTGTGTCAGGCATTGCCCGGCAATCTGGTCCAGCAAAGCGAGAACTGCGCGGCGATGATAGTCATCCAGTCCCACACAGGGCTCATCGAGTATGAGGATCCGCGGCTGCTTCACCATGGCCCGCGCCAACAATACCAGCCGCTGTTGGCCAAATGACAATTCATGGTAGTAGGCAGCTGCAGAGTCCTCAAGATCCATGACCTGCAACCATGCCAGTGCCTTCTCCCGTTCCAGGGCGCCACTGTCATCATATAATCCCACCGAATCGTAGAAACCCGACACCACCACATCCTGCACCCGCCATCCCTTCACATACTTGTTATGCAACTCATTGGAAACCACACCAAAATGAGATTTCACTTCCCAGACTGATTCGCCGGAACCCTTGCGTCGCCCAAACAGCAGCACTTGCTGGCCGTAGGCCTGGTGATTGTCGCCATCGATCAGACTCAGGAAGGTGGATTTGCCACAGCCATTGGGGCCTTCGAATAACACATGGTCGGAAGCTGTCATCTGCCAATTGATATCTGTCAGTACCGGCTTGCCCGACCAGGCGGCGGAAACATTGTGCAATTCCAGCAGCTTGCCTTCCTGCTGTGGGCGTTCTATTTCACCGGCGCCCGGCAATACCGACGGCAGTTCCAGTTGCCGCGTCATCATGGTCCGGAATTGGGGGGATTGTCTGATTTCTTCCACCGGGCCCTGGGCAAGCAGGCGCAGGTCCTGCATCAAAAGCAGATGAGACGCATAGGGAGGAATATCCCCCTCTCGCCGATGCAGGCTGAGACTGCAAAAACGTGAATCCAGAAGCTGTTCTATGCAGTTGAGGATGTGGGCCCGGGATTCCCGGTCAATACTTTCCAGGGGCTCGTCCAGAATCAGCAAGCCGCCGGCTGCCGCCTTGACACCATACAGAGCTCGGGCCAGCAAGGCCTTGCGCACTTGCCCCGATGACAGAAAGCGAATGCCCTGCTGTCTGAATGCAGCAAGATTCAAAACCTGCAATAACTCATCCAGCAGCGTCTCATCCTGCTCCTGCCGGGTCCTGGCACTGCAAATCAGCGCTTCAATACTGGTGCCCTGATCAGCAGCATCGGGGCTGTATTCACTGATATCGAGGCGATTATCCCGCTCCCACAGTCGCTGCTGCTCCTCAAAGGACACCAGAAAGATCTGCCGGCGGGGGTCAAAATCTTCGGCCCATTTGACGTAGCTGCCGGATTCGCGGCGCTTGCCCGCCAGCAAGGTAGCCAGTAGCGACTTGCCGGCCCCGTTGGGACCGAACAGACAGTAATGCTGGCCGCGTTCCAGTTCCAGATTATCGATCTTCAGCACCGCCTTGCGACCGATGCGACACAAGGCCTGGTCGACCTGCAGCAACGCAGTCATACGCCGAAAGTCCCGACTTGTAGCAAACGCAACAACATCGACCCCTCAGGACCGCAGGCCGAGACCACGGCTGATCCGGCGCCACAATTTGCGATGGAAGCTGTCATGTTGAGGAAGTTTGAAATCGTCCGTTTCCGGAATCCACAGTGGATCACGAAAGGTCAGCTTGTCGGCCGTGCTTTCCATGGGCGTATAGTATTTGCAGCCCTCAAAATAATAATGGGTGACCTGGGAGTGACGACTGCGGCTGGCATCCTTGCGTGGTGCACCGCCATGCAAGAGATTGGCATGCCAGATAATGGCCTCGCCTTTTTTGGCGATGCCATATTCCGCCTCCAGCGCCTGCTCGGCGATCAGGTCCTGAATACGCTGCTCATAAACATGGTAATTGCTGTAGCCGGGTTCCAGATCAAAATCGTGCATACCGTAATAGGGCAGCTTGTGACTGCCGGGGTAGTAAATCAGCGGGCCGTTATTGTCATCAATATCTTCCAGTGCCACCCAGACTCCCGCCATGTAGCCAGCCGGAATGGTGGAGAAATGAATGGTGTCGGAATGGGCCAACTGTGTCGTGCCAACAGGAAAGTTCAGGGTCTGGAAGGCCAGTGCCTTGCGGCCATAAAGCTGTTCCA
The DNA here is from genome assembly GCA_022763285.1 of Pseudomonadales bacterium. Taxonomy (GTDB): domain Bacteria; phylum Pseudomonadota; class Gammaproteobacteria; order Pseudomonadales; family Pseudohongiellaceae; genus UBA9145. The sequence goes on from JALEHB010000157.1 coordinate 12,351, forward strand.
GCGCCTGCAGAGCCCGGCTGTTGATGGCCAGTTGCCGCACTTCATTCACTTGCTTCCAGGCATCCTGTACTCTTGCCAGGGGCAGCTCACCGTCGCGAAACTCCTGGGGATAGAGGGGATAGACCTTCTCTTTAATGGTATCCAGTACTGCTTCATCAACGCCAAGGTCGATGCGGAGTACGCCACGCTGTTCAAATTCAGCAACTTGTGAATCAGTGAGTACTGCAGGCTCGCTCATGATTTCGCTCTCGTCTTGAATTCCATCATCATTCCCATAAATCCCATAGTCATCCCCGGCCTTTTGCTCTGCCCGGGCTTTCCGGGCTTTCCAGCCTTTACCGGCGTCCCTGATTTTAGCCCCTCTCAGGGGCGCCAGCCCAGAGCCCGTTGCATGACCTCATTCTGGCTATTGAGCATGGGGCCAATTGCTCTGCGCCAGTAGTCAGCAGTATGCCCGCCCTCTGCCTGGCGATACTGGAACGGTACATTGTTGATCAACAGCAGGCTCATCAGTTCCCGCGTCACGGCAATCAGACTGTCCGAGGTGCCGGCATCGAGATAGATGTGGGGCATCTGGCTACGGGGTACATTATAGATAATCTGAAACGGATCATAGGCCTCGGCCTGTTCTGCCCGCAGGAAATCGATGCCTTGTGGAGTTCGCTCCTGCTGGGTGCTGAAACCGTCGATGGAGATAATGTCGGCCACAAAGGCATCGGCCTGCTGAAAATTATTGTCCTCACTGCCGGGCACCGGCGCCTGCCTGCGTTCCATGCCGCTGTGCAGCGCCCGGGCAATATCCCGGGCATGGGACAGAGCCCCGCTGCTGCTGCCCAGAGAGATAAATTTGTCCGGATGTCGCAGGCCCAGAGCCAGTGCGCCAAAGCCGCCCATGGAAAGCCCGGCGATGGCTCGCCCTTCCCGCGCGGCAATGCTGCGAAACCTGGCATCCACAGTGGGAATCACATCATTGATGATATGGTCTTCCCAGTTATTGCGCTGGCCGCCATCACTGCGGGCATAATTGATGTACCAGCTATTGCCGGCATCGGGCATGACCAGAATCAGTTCGTCCACCTGCCGGGCATACCAGGCCGCCGCCAGATTGCGGCCCCAGACCGTATAATTCTGCATATAGCCGTGCAACAGGTAGAGCACCGGATAGTCCTGTTCACTGTCCCCATAGCCCGGTGGCAGAATCACATCAAATTTCATGTTGCGCCCTACCGCCGGGCTGAAAAATTCCACCGTTTGCAGGCCTTCGGGCAAGGAAGTCGGGGCCGGGCCCGGAATCAGGTCCTGCCCCTGTGCCGACAGCCAGGGCAACTGCAGCAGCAATAACAGGATGCTCATCAGTATTTTGCTCATGGACAGATGGTAGCAATCACCGGCCTGAATGTAATCGTCGCCGCGTGTCTGCTGATCTGACTCTCTGCTAACATAGACCATCGATGAGGAGAATCTGATGCCCGGATCTGTCAAAGCCTTGCTGCTCTGTTTACCCTGTCTGCTGTGTGCCAGCATCAGCCTGGCGCAGGAAGACGGACGGCAGCTGTTTTTGGACAATTGCGCCGAATGCCATCAAAGCGATGGCCAGGGCCTCGATAATATCTACCCTGCCCTGGCCGGCAACGAAACTGTGCTGGGCAGTGGTGCCGATGTGGCCCTGGTGCTGAGAATCGGCCGGGGTGAAATGCCCTCCTTCAAGGATGCCCTGAGCTTTGCGGAAATGGCGGCAATCATCAATTATGTGCGCAATAGCTGGGGTAATAGCGGCGCCGAGATATCAGCCGAGGAGGTCGGGAAACTGTTTTGAGCCATGAGCGAATCACGGACAAAAAAAGACCCGGCACAAAAGTACCGGGTCTTAACAAAGCTACTTAGCCCGGTTAAGAATTAAGTAGCACCCACAGTGAAGGTAAAGGCTTGCAGTGCTGATCAGCCTTGCGACCTGGTGCTACTGTATACAGGCAGTGTTGCGAGAGTCTTGCAGCTTGGTGAAAGTTCTGTGACAGCCAGGCGCGCCATCAACTGCGCAAGTAGGACGCGCCATTGACATCGATGATGGTGCCGGTTGAAAACTCCGCCCCCTTTGAAGCCAGAAACAACACTGCATGGGCCACCTCCTGAGGTTCCGCGACCCGGTTAAACGGGCTCTGGGCGCGGATAGCATCGCCATCGGGGCCAGACAGCAGCTCTGCCGCCAGTTCAGTATTCACAAAGCCCGGTGCTACCGCCGCCACGAAAACCTTATGGGGAGCCAGGGCCACGGCCAGTGACTGGGTCAGGGAATTGAGGCCGGCCTTGCTGGCACCGTAGGCGGGCTTGCCCGGCTCACCCCGAAAAGCACCCCGGGAGCTAATATTGATGATGCGGCCACCGCCATGGGCCATCATATGCCGGGCAGCACAAAAACAGATATTGGCCGGGCCCACAAGATTGGTTGCCAGGGTCGACTGCCAGGCCTGCTGCCACTGCTCATAGCTGGAAGACTGGGGTGGATGGTAGGCCCCGATTCCGGCATTGTTAACCACGATATCCAGGCCACCCAGTTTTTCGATTGCCTCGTTTATTGCTGTCTCCACTGCCCCGGCGTCGGCCACATCTGCCTGTATTAAACTATGACCATCGCCAGGCAGCGTCGCCAGGGCCTGCTCGGCTGCCTCCCGGTTTTGCCGAAACAGCATGGCGACGGTAGCGCCCTGGCAGGCAAAGGCGGTGGAAACCGCCAGACCAATACCCCGACTGCCGCCGGTGACCAGAACCCTGTTGTTTTTAAAGCTGTTATTAAAGCTGTTGTTGGAACTGTTACTGCAATCCATTTTCCTTCCTGCTCAGGGCAGACCAGGCACTATTTCCCGAGGCCATCCATTTCTGCCAGTCGGCCTATGAGTTCTTCCACCCGGGTACTGTATCCCCATTCATTGTCATACCAGCTCACCACTTTCACCATGCGTTTCTCCAGCACCTGGGTTAGCTGTGAATCAAAGATGCTGGAATGGCTATTGCCGATTATATCGCTGCTGACGATGGCCTCATCGGTATATTGCAAAATACCTTTCAAGGGGCCTGCTGCGGCCTCCCGCATGGCATTATTGATCATCTCGATATCACAGTCCCGCTCTGTCTCGATGGTGAGGTCAACCAGGCTGCCGTCGGGTACCGGCACCCGCATGGCCAGACCATCCAGCTTGCCCGCCAGTTCCGGCAATACCAGGCCAATGGCCCGCGCGGCACCGGTGGACGTGGGTACAATATTGGAAGCGGCATTGCGGGAGCGGCGTTTGTCCTTGTGGGGGGAATCAATCAGGCGCTGATCCGACGTATAGGCATGTACCGTGGTCAGCAATCCACGTTTGACCCCCACCGCCTCATGCAAAACCTTGACCAGTGGCGCGGCGCAGTTGGTGGTACAACTGGCATTGCTGATAATGCGGGCTTCGGGGGTCAGGACATGATCATTGACACCACTGACCAGGGTTGCCTCAAGAGGGTCCTTGCTGGGCACGGTCAGAATCACCCGGCTGGCTCCGGCCTCCAGGTGCAGATTGATTTCATCCAGCTTGCGAAACACGCCGGAGCTTTCGATCACATAGTCAACGCCCAGCTCCTGCCAGGGCAGCCTGGCAGGATCGCGCTCCTGCAGCACCCGAAAGCGATCGCCGGCGATGGTCATACTGTTCTGATCCACCGTGACTTCGCCAGGGAAGGTGCCATGAATACTGTCGTACTTGAAGGCATAGGCAAGCTGATCGGCGCTGGCAAGATCGTTCACTGCCACCACATCATAATGCTGATGCAGCTTGGCAATACGCATGATGGTTCGACCGATGCGGCCGAAGCCATTGATAGCAATGCGGGGTTTGGCCATATGTGGATACTCCTGCTTACTGAATTAAACGGCAGACTGCTCAAAGGCTGGCGCGCTTAACTGGCCATCATTCGGCCATTCAGCCTGCCACAATCTGTGCACAATGCTAGAATAGTCGTGTTTCACAAGCTCTGACAATCGCTGGAAATTCAGCCATGCCCCTGCACCCCCAACTCAAAGCCTATCTGCAAACCATGGAAGAGATGGACATTCCGCCTCTGGAGACTGTGGATGTGGCCACGGCCCGGGCCATGTACGAAAAGGGTGCAGCGCAGACCGCTGGCGATACCATTGCCCTGCACAGGGTGGAAGACATCAGTATTCCGGGCCCTGCCGGTGAATTACGGGCCAGGCTTTACCGGCCAGGACCGGAGAAGCAATTACCGGTTCTGGTCTATTTCCATGGCGGCGGCTTCACAATTGGTTCAATCGAAAGCCATGACAGTGTCTGCCGCGCCCTCAGCAAGGAGGCGCACTGCCTGGTGGTCTCAGTGGACTATCGACTGGCACCCGAACACAAATACCCGGCGGCGGTGGAAGACGCCTGGGCCGCCTGTTGCTGGGTGGTAAACGAGGCCGAAAAACTGGGAGCAGACCCGGACCGTGTGGCTGTCGGCGGCGACAGCGCCGGCGGCAACCTGGCCGCCGTAGTCTGCCTGATGGCCAGGGATGCAGGGGATCTGAACCTTGCCTGTCAGCTACTGATCTATCCTGGCACCGACATGAGCTGCAGCCTGCCTTCCCATGAAACCTTTGCCGAAGGCTATCGCCTCACCCGCAATCTGATCATCTGGTTCTATGAGGCCTATTTCCAGCGCGATGACGATGTCACCGAATGGCAGGCCTCGCCGCTCAATGCCCGCAGCTTTGCCGATTTGCCGCCGGCCTTCATCCTGTCTGCCGGCTATGACCCGCTACAGGATGAAAACAAATCCTATGCCTATAAACTGGAGGGTGCCGGAGTCGCGGTGAAATACTCCCACTACCCGGACATGATTCACGGTTTTTATACCATGCCGGGCATCCTCGACCGGGCCAGGGAAGCTCTGTCCGAGTCCGCTGCGGCCCTGCGCGAGGCCTTTGCCCGCTAGGCCATTGTGACTTGTCACAGCGCTGTCATTGCCAACTGATAGACTGGCCTGACAGACAAACCGGGACGAAACATGAAACAACCAGCATTGCTCTGCTTTCCTGTCTTTTTACTTTTCGCTGCCCAGCACGGGCTGGCCCAATGTGGACTGCCTGGCCCCCATGAAACCGCCCGCGGCACTGTGTTTGTCGATCGAGATAATGATGGTCTTTTCTCGGCGGGCGAGACCGGTGTTGAGGAGGTCGCGGTCAGCAACGGTTGCGAAGTGGTCCTGACCGATACCGACGGCCGCTATGAAATTCCCATCGCCGCCAATGAAATTCTCTTCATCAGTAAACCCGCCGCCTATTCCCTGGCGGTGGATGAATTCAATGTGCCCCGCTTCTTCTATCGCCATTATCCCGAGGGCACTCCAGCGGCCATTGCCGGTACAGCGGTGGAGTGGCTGTTTCCTGTGGTGGAAGCTACCGGCGCACTACCCCGCAGTATCGACTTCCCGCTCTATCGTTCGTCTGACAGTAGTGAGTTCAAAGCCCATGGTTTCGCCGATACCCAGGCACGCTATGAAAGCAGTCAGGACATGCTGCGTGAAGATCTGATCAATCCCCTGATTGGCAATCCCCATTCAGTGGATTTTGGTCTCACCGTGGGTGATGTGGTTTACGACAATCTGGCCATTTATCCCCGCCACAAGGCCATGATGGCCCTGATGGACATACCCCAGTGGTATCTGCCCGGCAATCATGACATCAATTTCGAATCTCCCGATGCCTGGTATGCCAACGAGACCTACAAACGCCATTTCGGACCGACCTATTACTCTTTCAACCACGGCAATGTGCACTTTGTGGCGCTGAATAATGTCGAGTATGCCGGCAATGGCAGGGACATCGATGGCAACAGCTATCGGGGCTATATTCCCGAACATCAATTGCAGTGGCTTGCGGCTGACTTGAGTCATGTGCCTTCGGACAAGCTTATCGTCATTGCCAGCCATATCCCTCTCATCGCTGAAGCCTCGGACGGCAGAAATCCGCCCGCCAGCGGCCCCAACACCGGGAACTTTCAGGCGCTGCTGGAAATACTGGAACCCTTTCAACACATCTATGGTCTGGCTGGCCATGACACTTCGAACAGCTGGAAGGTTCAGGTTGATCACAGCCACGGCTGGGGCGGACTGCCATGGATTGCTCACACCCTTGCCGAAGTGCGTGGCAATGGCTGGACCCGCGGGCCAGCCGATCTACGTGGCGTAAGGGATGCCATGATGGAAGATGGTAATCCCAATGGCTACTATGTACTGCACTTCAATGACACTGAGCTGGTACCGGAGTTTGTCCCCTTCCCCTTTGGCAGCGATGCCGGCCAGCGACTGCGCATCACACTGGACCCAGGACTGAAACCAGACGGTGATTCAATCAATCGGGGGCAGCTGCAGCCGGACACACATATTGTTGTCAATCTGTTCGATGGCGGGGCACGGGACAAGGTCTGGCTAAGTCTGGATGGCGCTGCGCCAGTAGCCATGCAATATACTGTGCGAACAGACCCCTTTGTGGAGCGCAGTCATGCGCGATTTGCCAATAGTGACGATGCCTATGGCACTGCCCGGCGCTCATCCCATATCTGGCAGTGGCCATTACCGGATACGCTCCAGGCCGGACTGCATTCCGTCGTCGTTACCAGCGAAGATGAATTCGGCCAGACACGGCGCGGCAGTTTCAGTTTTGAGCTACTGCCAACAAACCACTGAACACCGCGATTAACAGTCTACAGCCTTAGAGCCAGCGCCTTACCTTGTTCTTGTAATCAAGGTATTCCTGGCCAAATGCCCTTTCCAGATAGGCTTCCTCCCGGGCAATGGCGATGTAGTACACCAGCACCGCGCCGGGAATGAAGCTGAGAAAAATCCACAGGCTGTTGGTGGCCAGACCGATGCCCATATTGAACAGGCAGAAACCGACATAAATGGGATTGCGGGAATAGCGATAGAAGCCGTGGGTAATCAGGGCAGTAGTGGGCTTCCAGGGTTCGATGGCTGTGGACGAGCGTTTGAAGGTGCCGTTAATCAGGATCACCACCGTGACACCGAACAGGGTCACGGCGATGCCCAGCGTCTCCAGTGACTCGGGAATTCCCATGCCCAGGGGCCAGATGGCATCCAGACCCGCTCCCAGTCCGATCAGCAACAGAAACAGCAAGGGCGGCGGGAATTTGACCTGGGCATGGTCTGTCTCCCGGGCATCTGGCTGATCCGGCGCATTTTCCTGCTCACTCTGATTGTGATCCTGTGTCATTACCAGTCTCCTGCCTTGGTTCAGGGATAATTGTCCCAGTGTGGCACTTCATTCCGGTATAGAGTCAAGCATCTCAGCCCTGAGGGTCTTGATTATCCTCAAAAGGAAGTGAGAAAACACAGATTTTCAGCCCCTTGCCCGCTTCGCTTTCCTCGAATTCCGGTGCCGCAGCGATCGACTCACTGTAGGTGGCCGCAGGCAGATGACGGGCAAACAACTCGTGCAGAAAATCGGCCTTGTGAAAGGGACTGTTGAGTACCGCCACAATACGGGCGCCCGGGCTCAGACATTTGGCCAGTTTGCGGATCACGGTGCCGTAGTCCCTGTCGGCATTGAATGCGCCGCGCTGCCGGGTTGGCGGATCAATAATGACCAGTTCATAAGGACCCAGCTGTTTGATCTTGCCCCAGGAGGTGAACAGATTATGGGGCAGCATGCGAATCCTGTCCGGGTCCTGCTGATTATGCAGGTGATTGCGCATCCCCCAACTGATACTGGTCTTGCTGATATCCACACTGGTGACTGTACTGGCACCCCCTGCCAGGGCAGCCACCGAAAGGGAACAGCTATAGGCAAACAGATTCAGCACATTGCAGCCCTTGCTGTGCTGCCGAAGCCAGCTACGCAGCAAGCGGGTATCGAGAAACAGGCCGGCATTCTGGCGTCGGCCCGGATGAACCTCATAGGCCAATCCGTCTTCCTTCACCAGGGTCAGGTCAGACTCATTGCCGGCCAGCACTTCGGTGGGCGCGCCCCGGATTTCCCGTCTCTGCAGCAGAACGGTCTCCACCTGTTGCAAGCGATCATGCTGCCGAATGGCTTCCAGCAGTAGTCCGGGCTGATCGACTGTCTGATAGCTGGTAATCAGGACAATGGGGGCAAACCAGTCGATGCAGAGCTGTTCCAGTCCCGGATAACAGCGCCCACGACCATGAAATACTCGCCGGGCATCCGGCTGCGGCTGGCTGAAAAAAGTCCGCAACCTGTTTTCCAGTTGCGCAAGTGCTTGTTCCACGATGATTGACTGCTTCTCTTGCTAGGGAGTCCGAAAAAATCAATTGCGCATGATACAACAACGGGCCTGGGGTTTCGGCAAGGTTGTGACAGTCGGCCTTGCACTGCCGATACCAATTTCCGGATCGATTGATACACTGTGTAGCCCGCAGACCTGAGCAGCGAAAGCGATGATCTTTTACTACGCCCCCAAAACCATTGCCCTGGCATCCCATATTGCCCTGGAAGAGGCAGCGCTGGACTATGAGGCCCGCCGCATTGATTTTGCCGCCACCGAACAGCAATCCCGGGACTATCTCGGCATCAATCCCAAGGGCCGGGTCCCGGCCCTGGACACCGGCCAGGGTATTCTTACCGAGACCCCTGCCATTCTTGCCTACATCGCCCAGATTGCGGGTGATGCCAATCTGGCTCCCGTTACCGAGCCCTTCGCCTTTGCCAGAGTGCAGGAGTTCAATCTCTATCTTTGTGCCACTGTGCACGTTGCCCATGCGCATCGGGTACGGGGCTATCGCTGGGCCGACGACCCCCGCGCCATTGAAGCCATGCAACAACGGGTGCCCGCCAATATGCGGGAATGTTTCAGACTGATTGAAGACAAGTACTTCGAGGGCCCCTGGGTCATAGGAGAAAACTACTCAATCTGCGATCCCTATCTGTTCACCATCAGCAACTGGCTCAAGGGTGATGGCGTGGATGTGCAGGAATTTCCTCGCATTGCCGCCCATTTTCACGCTATGCGAGAGCGCCCCGAGGTTCGAAGGGTGCTGCTGTTACACGGGCTTTAGCCCCGACTGCGCGGACACAGAACCGGCATGTATTGCATTAGTGGCTGGCAATTGGCAACCTTGGAGCGGTTTCAATCAGAATAATTGCCCGCGAGGTGACCGCATGTACCGCCTTAAATCCTGCTTGTTTCTGAGCCTTGTGCTCACTCTTGGCAGCGCCAGCAGCAGCTTGCAGGCCGCTGAATTCGAACAGATCGGCAGCTTCGACTTCCCCACATCCGGCAGCGGCCAGGCCCAGCAGCATTTTCTGCTGGGAGTCGGCTACCTGCACAGTTTTGGCTTTGTGCAGGCACAGCGGGAATTCCGCCGCGCCCAGGAACTGGACCCCGACTTTGCCATGGCTTACTGGGGTGAAGTCTTTACTTATCAGCATCCATTTTTCGGAGGCGCCTCAGACGGCCCGGCCGAAGCCCTGATGCGCCTGGGTCGCAGCACTGAAGAGCGGCTGGCCAAGGCACCCACCGACATGGAGAAAGGCTTTCTGCTGGCCGCCGAGGCCTATGCCATGACCGAGGGTGGCATGACCGCCCGTCGTCTCGCCTGGATGGAAGCCATGCTGGATGTTTATGAGAAGTATCCGGAGCATGATGAGGTCAAGGCCTTCACCACAGTGGCCATGCTGGCGGGCGCTACTGCATCCGGCGAGATGCGCGAGCGCATCAATATGCGGGCCGGTGCCATGGGCATGGAGTTGTTCAAGAAAAATGACAATCATCCCGGCGCTGCCCACTATGTGATTCACGCCTTCGACGATCCGGTACATGCTCCCATTGCTCTTGAGGCGGCCTGGAAGTATGCCGACATTGCTCCGGCCGTCTCCCATGCTCGCCACATGCCTACCCATATCTTCATCCAGCATGGCATGTGGGAACAGGTCTCACTGTGGAATGACTCTGCCTTTACCGTGGCCCGTGAACTCTGGCAAGCGGGAGATGCTGCCGACCCTCAAAACCACTCCACCGACTGGGGACAGTACGGTGATTTGCAGTTGTGGGATCTGGACCGCTCCCGTCTGTGGATCGAAAGAGCCGAACAGACCCTGAGGGAAAATCCTGACCAGCGTCGCTCCATGAATACCCTCAAGACCCTGCAGGCCCGCCATATTATTGAGACCGAGGATTGGCAGATTCAGGCCCTCAACGACGCCATGACCGCCGATGAATTGCTCGCCCTCGGTCTCAGTGCGGCCAATCTCGGCGAGATGGAACTGGCGCAGCAGGCCGCTGATCAACTCACCGCGCTTGCCAAAGCCAGCCCTGACAATCTCAACCTCGACAATGCCAGCCATCAGCTTGTTGGCCTGGTGCTGTTCAAGCAGGGCCAGGAGAGTGAGGGCCTGGAGCATCTGCACATGGCAGTTGCCGCGGCCGAAGCCGGTCCCCTGCCAAATGGTGCTGCCAATCCGCTGAAACCGGCCCATGAACTGGCCGGTGAACTGCTGCTGGCTGCCGGCAATGCCGAAGCCGCAGCCGAGCACTTCGATAAATCCCTGCTACGCACTCCCAACCGTTCACTGTCCCTGCGAGGCGCCGCCAGGGCGCACCGGGCCCTGGGTCATGAGGAAGAGGCACGTGAGCACTACAGCGCCCTGCTGGCCAACTGGGGCGACAATGGCAGGCCCGCAGCCGACGAAGCCAGAGCATTTATGGGCGACTGATTCAGGAGAAACGGCATGGCAAAACAAGAAAAACAAGCATTGCAACAAGTGGCTGGCAATGGCCTGCTGAGTCGGAGGCATTTACTGGGATTGGGACTGAGCGGGGCCGGTCTCGCGGCCAGCCATAGCCTGGTAGCCCAGGAATCCGGCGTGGTTTTTTCCATCCCCCAGTGGTCGCGACAGCCAGGGCCGGGTTCCAGCCCCTATGGCAGCCCTTCTCCCCACGCCAGTCATATCCAGCGCATGTCCGGCAACCCCAACCCGACCTATCCGGGCGGTGGTGCTTCCCGTTCGCCCCTGCAATATCTGCAGGGCAGTATTACCCCCAACAGCCTGCATTTTGAACGGCACCATGCCGGAGTACCGGCAATTGATCCGGCCGGCCACAAACTGGTCATCAACGGCCTGGTACGCCAGCCCCTGGCCTTCAGCTATGAAGACCTGTTGCGCTACCCGATGGTCAGCCGCATTCACTTTCTGGAATGTTCAGGCAATAGTGGCGCCATGTTGCGTAGTGCCACTGCCGATAGCGGGGCCACCGCCCAGAGCATCCATGGTCTGGTTTCCTGCGCAGAGTGGACCGGCGTACCCTTGTCGGCGCTGCTGGAAGAAGCCGGCGTACTGGACCAGGCCAGCTGGGTGGCTGCGGTGGGTGCAGATGCCGCCAGTATGGGCCGCTCCCTGCCGCTAAGCAAAGCCCTGGATGATGTCATGATTGCCCTGTACCAGAATGGCGAGCCTATCCGGCCCGAACAGGGCTATCCCATGCGCCTGTTCGTGCCGGGCTGGGAGGGCAATATCAGTGTCAAATGGCTGACCCAACTCAAGCTGCTGGATGAAGCTGCCCAGTTCCGCGATGAAACCAGCAAATACACTGACACCCTGGCCGATCGCAGCAGCCTGCAATTTACTTTCCCCATGGGGGTCAAGTCGCTCATTACATCGCCCTCGGGTCAGATGCAATTGAACAATCCCGGCGTTTATGAAATCAGCGGCTTAGCCTGGTCGGGGCATGGCAGTATTACCCGCGTGGAAATCAGTGCGGACGGCGGCCGTAGCTGGGCCGATGCAGAACTGCAATCCCAGGTTCACGACCGCGCCCTGACCCGCTTCCGCCTGCCCTGGCAATGGCGCGGCTCAGACGCCATCCTGCAAAGCCGGGCCCATGACAGTCGCGGCAATGTGCAGCCTACCCGGGCCAGCATTCTGGCTGCCCGTGGCAATATCGCCACCTACCACAACAACGGCATTCAAAGCTGGTCAGTCAATTCAACCGGGGAGTTGCGTAATGTCTATGCCTGATTTTTCTGCCAAACGTCTGCTCACCAGCCTGCTCTGCATGGCAATGCTGGGAGCCGGCTGGAACAGTGTCGCCCAGGACCGCCCCGCACCCGGCCTTGGACAGGCCATCAGTGAAGCCCAACTGGATGACTTCGACCTGGTCGCTCCACCGGGAGGCAGTGGTTTCCCGGAGGGCAGTGGTACTGCAGCCCAGGGCCGCAGTCTGTTCAACCAACGCTGCGCCGCCTGTCATGGCAGCGAGGGCCAGGGCACATCCGGCAATACCGTGCTCGTAGGCGGCTCCATGCAATCGGAGGGGACACCCCTGCGTACCGTTGGCAGCTACTGGCCCCATGCCAGCACCCTGTTTGACTATATTCGCCGGGCCATGCCCGCCGATGCCCCCAAGTCCCTGGACAACAGCGAGGTCTACCAGCTAACCGCCTACCTGCTGTATCTCAACGGCATCATCGGCGAACAGGAAACCCTGGACCGGGCAGCACTGCTATCAGTCACCATGCCCAATGCCGACGGTTTTATCGATCGAAGCCAGCTGCACTGAGCCATGACAAAAAGCGCCGGCCTTGATCTGCATCAGGGCCAGACTGCCCGGCAGGGCCTGAATTGCAGTATCATGAAACTGAAGGATTCGGCCGCCCCCGGGCGCGCTAATTAACTGTTCAATCTCCGATACGAGACTGCATTGTGGAAAATTTTACTCCCGTAACCGCCCTGCTTGGCGGCCTGCTTATTGGTACTGCCGCCACACTCACACTCTGGGCCAATGGTCGCATTGCCGGCATTAGCGGCATTCTCTCTGGCGTCATTGTCCCCAGGGGACGGGACGCAGTCTGGCGCTTGTTATTTGTTCTGGGCCTGCTCAGTGGCGCGCTGGCCTATGCCCTCCTGCGTGGTCAGCCCACACCACTGGATCTCCAGGTTGGCCCGGGTCTGACCATCGTTGCCGGCCTGCTGGTTGGCTTTGGGACACGACTGGGTAGCGGTTGTACCAGTGGTCATGGCATCTGTGGACTGGCGCGCTTCTCCAGACGCTCCTTCACCGCCACTCTGACTTTCATGCTGGTGGCTATCATCACCGTCTTTGTCATGCGCCATCTGATGGGAGGAACGGCAGCATGAGCACCGTGACCAATCGCGCCAACCTGAGCATTTTTGTCGCCGGCTTTCTCTTCGGCCTGGGTCTGGTTGTGTCTGGCATGTCCAATCCTGCCAAGGTGGTTGGCTTTCTTGATGTTGCCGGCAACTGGGATCCCAGCCTGATTCTGGTGATGGGGGGCGGCTTGCTGGTCACAGTCCCGGCCTTTCATCTGGTCCTCAAAAATTCCCAGCCTCTGTTCGAAGAAAAATTCTTCCTGCCCACGCTCAAGGCGGTGGACAGCAAACTGGTAGCTGGCGCGGTGCTGTTCGGAATCGGCTGGGGCATTGCCGGCTTTTGTCCCGGACCGGCCCTGGCGGCCCTGGTTTCCCTGAATCCGCTGGTATTGCTGTTCCTGGCTGCCATGATCGGCGGCATGTTGCTGCACCACTTCCTGCTGGAATAGTCGACCCTTTCAAAGTTCCAGACAGGGCTTATCAAAATTGTAATATTGGGATGTTACACTCCGGTAGCATTTGAACTGTTGAGCATCCTGTGTCTGCTGAAATCACGCGTTTGAGCCTCACCGAACTGGCAAGCGACGGCCCGGCTTTTCGCCGCAAACTCTATGAAGGCCTGCGTGAGCACGGATTTATCATCCTCCGCGATCACTCCATCGATGCCGGGCGACTTGAACAGGCCTATGCGCTCACCCGGCAACTCTTCGCCCTGCCCCTGGAAACCAAACTCAAATACGACAGTGGTAAGGGCGCGGCCCGAGGCTATACCGCCTTCGGCCGGGAAAATGCCGTCGGCAATCAGCATGCAGACCTGAAAGAATTCTGGCATATCGGCCCTGAGCTTGGCCCCGACAGCCCCTACTTCGACAGCTATCCTGACAATTTCTGGCCCGAAGAGATCAGCGGCTTCAGAAACTGTTTCAGCGCCCTGTACAAAGAACTCGAACAACTGGGCAAACAACTGTTGTCTGAACTGGGCCAGGCCATGGGGCTGGAGCGGGATTTTCTTTCAAACCTGGTCAAGGACGGCAATTCGGTCTACCGCCTGTTGCACTATCCGGCGCTTACCGACCTGGACAGCAGCAAGGCAATGCGCGCCGCACCCCATGCCGACATCAATCTGATTACCTTGTTGGTGGGTGCTACCGATTCGGGACTGGAACTACTGTCCCGTGATGGCAGTTGGCTGCCGGTGGAATCGCAGCCTGATGAAATTGTTGTCGATACCGGTGACATGATGAGCAGACTGACCAATGACATGTTGCCGTCCACGGTTCATCGGGTGGTCAATCCCAACAAAACTGACTGCTCCCGCTATGCCATGCCCTTTTTCCTGCATCCTCATTCCCGGGCCAGCCTCACATGTCCGCCCCAGTGCGCCGGTCCCGATGGCAGCAAATACCCGCCGATTACTGCCGGTGAGTTTCTTCAGCAGCGACTGCGTGATATTGGCTTGATGGATTAAGAGTCAGCCCAGACTCAGAAAGAAACTGGCGATGGCGGCACTCATCAGGTTGGCCATGAATCCTGCCAGTACCGCCTTGAGCCCAAGCTCGGCAATTTCTCCCCGCCGTTGCGGTGCCATAGTACCAAGTCCCCCCAATTGAATACCGATGGAAGCAAAATTGGCAAACCCGCACAGGGCGAAGGAAACCACTGCCTGGGTATGGGTACTGAAGGACTCAATCTGAGCGGTAAATTCCACAAAGGCCACGAATTCATTGAACACCAGCTTCTGGCCGATGAGGCTGCCGGCCATGCGGGATTCCTCCCAGGGCACTCCCAGCAGAAGGGCCAGAGGCTGCAATACCACCCCAAACAAATACTGCATTGACAGACTGTCGAAACCGAAAAGCCCACCAAGCCAGCCCAGCAGGGCATTGATCACCGCGATCAATCCGACAAAGGCCAGCACCATGGCACCGATATTGATGGCCAGGTTCATGCCACTGCTGGCACCTGCAGCCGCTGCATCGATCACATTGACGTGGCGCTCGAATTCCAGGTGAAAATTTTCATCTTCATTGGTGATGGTTTCGGTTTCCGGCACAAACATCTTGGCCATAAGGAAGCCACCCGGCGCGGCCATGAAACTCGCTGCCAGCAGGAAGCGGATATCCACACCCAACAGAACATAGCCAGCCAGAACCGAGCCCGCGACCGTGGCCATGCCCCCCACCATGATGGCAAACAGTTCGGAGCGGGTCATGCTGGCAATATAGGGCCGCACCACCAGGGGAGCTTCTGTTTGCCCAACAAAGATATTGGCAGTGGCCGACATGGATTCAGCCTTGCTGGTACCGAGCAGTTTGCGTAGCGCACCACCAATAACCCGAATCAGCCAACCCATAACTCCCAGGTAATACAGCACCGAAACCAGGGAGGCAAAGAACACCACAACGGGTAGCACGTGAAAGGCAAATATAAACCCCATCTCAAATTGACCAATGGGACCGAATACAAACGCGATACCTTCCTGAGCGTTGTCCAGCACACTGGACACCGCGGAGGAGATAGCTTCCAGCATGGCGATGCCGGGCGGCAGGTAGAGCGCCAGAGAGCCCAGCAATAGCTGCAGGCCAAATGCCAGGCCCACCGTGCGCCAGTTAATGCGGCTACGTGCAGAAGAGCAGGCATAGGCTATGGCCAGCAGGGTCAGCATGCCCAACAGACTAATCGGTGCAGTCATCAATCCGGTCCTTGTAACTGAGACAATAGTCTTTCAGCCAGTGCCTGCAGGCGGGATTCCTGCAGAGTCTGACCATCGATGAGCAGATCGGCATGCTCTCTGCTCGGCAAAACATATTCCTGATACATGGGCAGTACACTGTCCGCAAACTGCTGCTTCACGGATTCTTCCGTTCTGCCGCGCTCACGAACATCCCGCTGAATGCGGCGGTCCAGGCACAGCTCAATAGGTGTATCCAGATACAGGGTCAGGTCAAACTGTTTGCGCAGCTGAGGATCAGACAACACCAGCACCCCTTCCACAATGAGCAACTGCGGAGGCTGTAATGGCCGGGTACGGCGTGCCCGGGTGTGGTTGACGTAATCATAGACAGGCACATTCACATGCTCGCCGGCACGCAGGCTGTTTAACTGCTCAAGCAGCAGTTCATGTTCCAGTGCCCGGGGATGGTCATAGTTGACCCGGGTGCGTTCGCTGAACTCCAGATGATCCTGATTACGGTAGTAGGCGTCTTCGGCTAGCACTTCGGCAGCCAGGCCCTGATCCATGGTTGCCAGGCAGTCAGTCAGGTTTCTGGCCAGCCAGGACTTCCCGGAACCGGATGGGCCGGTGATTGCGATTATGCTGCCTAGCAATTCAATGATCCGCCTGCGGAAAGACAATTAAGGAGGCGTGATGCAAGCTTTATTCTGATCTTTGATCAATCAGAGCAGCAATCTCGCCAGGTTCCGGAAAGCGCTTACTCGCTCCCTTGGAAAAAATCAGCTCGCCATCAAGCTTCACGTCAAAAATACCACCACCGCCTGCCACCAGACTGATCTCAGCAGGCCCGCGATCCAGAATCTCTGCTGACACACGGTCAGCCTCGGGTCGATAGTTTCAAACGGAACAGTATTTGATTTCGATGCGCATCTGATTCGCCTCTGACTGAATTTAACCCAGAAAGACTGCTCTTGTTAACCACTGCAGCAGCAATCGGGCAAACCGTAAACTTTCTGTAATATAAACCGGCTTCATGACACCCCAACTCCAGTTCCGGGGTCCAATTCCGGGGGTCAGAGCGCCTGTCCCTGTTCCAACGGACTTTACCGGCTGGCTACGGTCAGGCGGCAGCAATCTCCGCCACAGTGGCAGCCAGAATATCCACACCTCGGTCGATGTCAGTCTGGCTGATATTGAGAGGTGGCAACAACCGCAACATGTTGCCGCCGGCGGTGCCCACCAGCAGCTGGTTCTGCCTGAGCGCCGCCATCAATTCAACATTATTGGTCTTGCACTTGAGACCAATCATCAGGCCGCGGCCATGGACCGAATCCAGCTGTTCCGGGAAGCGCTCAATCAGTCCCTCGAGTTTGCGTCGCAGACTCTCGCCCTTGCTGTGCACTTCATCCAGCAGACCCGGCTCCAGCAACAAGTCCATTACTCCATTACCCACGGCCATGGCCAGCGGATTGCCACCAAAGGTACTGCCATGACTGCCAACGCCCATGGTCTGCCCCACCGCGACACTGGTCAGGCAGGCGCCCACCGGAAAACCGCCGCCAAGCCCCTTGGCCAGTGCCATGATGTCCGGAGCGATGGCGCTGTGCTGGTGGGCAAACAATTTGCCACTGCGGCCGATGCCACATTGCACTTCGTCGTACATCAAAAGCAGGCCCTGTTCATCACAGAGTTGCCGAACTGCCTGCAGAAATTCGGTGGATGCGGGACGAATGCCACCCTCACCCTGCACCGGCTCAAGAATAATCCCGGCCGTCTGCGGCGTAATCTGCTCCCGCAAGGATTCCAGGTCACCCCAGGCGGCCTGATCGAAACCGTAGTCAGTGGGGATAAAGCCGCGGGTATGATTTTCATTGCCAGCCGCCGCCAGTGCTGCCAGGGTTCGGCCATGAAAACTCTCAGTAAAGCCGATAATCCGGAAACGTTCCGGGTGTCCCGTGGCAAGCTGGTATCCGCGGATCGCCTTGAGCCCCGCCTCGATTGCCTCGGTGCCGGAATTGGCAAAGAACACCTGGTCGGCAAAGCTGTGTTCGGTCAGGCGCCTGGCCAGGCGCTCGGCACCGGGAATACGAAACAGATTGGAGATATGCCAGAGCTTATGCGCCTGCTCGTCCAGCACCTTCACCAGATGGGGGTGGGCATGACCGAAACTGGTGACGGCAATGCCGGAGAGAAAATCCAGGTAGGCTTCCCCGGACTCGGTAAACAGTTCACTGCCCTTGCCGTGACTGAAGACCAGATCAGCCGGTGGACTGTAGTTTGGCCAGAGGGATTGCCGCTCTGACTGGTTTGATGTCTCTGTGCTGGACACGATTTTCTCTCCCACAACGTTTGCTGACAGCATTGGCGAGCAGGCTTGCTAGCGCCGGCCCGCTGCAGGCAAAGAGTATCAGTTGGGGCCCGATAGCTCGATAGCAGCATCGAAAATCAGCGCAAAAAAAAGCCCGCGCCAGGCTCAGCTGGCGCGGGCGTAAATGCCCATATACAAAAGAAATCTGCTTAGCAGTACAGCCATAACTGTCAAGGGAGAGATTTGTCAGTCAGAGCCATACAAGATTTCCTGTACGTCACCTGGATATTTGCAGGACCCGTGCCAACTTCCAGAACCCGAAAAACGGCGCTTATCCGACCTCCGGGCGGCCAATTTTGAACCAAGATGAAACAGGCGCGGAATTTTTGCGCGAAAATTGTGCTTCCGGAGGCTCTGCCCGGGCACAAGCTGGCCCGGGTGCGTCCGGCAGGATGCCAGACGAACCCGGGACAGCGTCTAGTCCGTATCGTGCAGACTGGTCTTGTAGGTTTCTGTCAGATACAGCACCGACAAAAGCGACAGTGCCGAAGCGATGGCGATATAGACCGAGACCCAGATGATGGCATATTCGGTCCATAGAATAGTGGCGATAGTGGGAGCAAAGGCACCACCGACAATGGCCCCTATCTGGTAGCCCAGGGAGGCACCCGAGTAGCGTACCTCGGTACTGAACAGCTCGGTGAAAAAGGCCGCCTGGGGGCCATACATCATGCCCAGGAACATCAGGCCGCCACTGATTGCCACCACGATCAGCCAGAAGTTGCCGGTGTCAATCAGGGGGAACAGGACAAAGGCCCATACCCCGGTGAGGACTGCACCCAGCATAAAAATGCCGCGACGACCATGGCGGTCAGAATAAGAGGCTGCCATAAACTGGGTCGGTATCTGAATGGCGGAAGCCAACAGAACAGCACCGAGCATGCTGTCCCGGGACAGGGCTGCCCCGTTCGGGTCCCCCCCATAGGCCAGCACGAAACCAATCAGAATATAGAATGTAACCTGAATCGACAGAAAAGCACCTGCCGCCAGGGCGATACGTTTGGGGTATTTCACCAGGGCCTCGAGTACCGGTGAGCGCTTCACCGGCTGGGCCTGTTCCAGCTTGCCTTCCAGTTGCTTCTTGATCTTCGCTGCCTCCAGTTCCTTGAAGGCATCGGTGTCTTCCATATGCAACTGGATATACATACTGATGGCGATCAGCACCACGCTGGCAATAAAAGGAATGCGCCAGCCCCAGTTCATGAAAAATTCCTCTGACACCATGGCACTGATTATCATAAAGGCGAGATTGGCGAGGATTACCCCGACCGGTGCACCGGCCTGGGCATAGGCACCGTAGTATCCACGCTGATCAGGCGGGGCGCTTTCGGTCACCAGCAGCATGGCACCGCCCCATTGACCACCAATGGCGAGACCCTGGGCAAAGCGCAGCACAGTCAACAGAATAGGTGCAGCAACGCCGATGGTGGCATAGGTTGGCAACAGGCCAATCAGGGTCGAAGCCACACCCATCAGCACCAGGGCGATGACCAGGGTTTTTTTGCGACCTACCCGGTCGCCGAAATGACCAAACAGGATGCCACCCAGAGGCCTGGCAATAAAACCGAAGGCAAAGGTACCAAAGGACAGAATCAGGCCAATGGTGGGTGAACTGCCCGGAAAGAAGGCTGCGGGAAACACCAGGGCGGCGGCCGTGGCATACAGGAAAAAGTCATACCATTCGATACTGGTGCCGGCCAGGGCGGTCAGGGCCACCTTGCGCATATTCGATTTTAAATGCTGCTCGTCGACTGCACCGGTGGCAACTGGCTCGATATTCTCGGCCATAGCGGGTCTCTCCTCATTATTTCCATGGCCTCTGAGGCCAGGAGTTTATTGTTATCCTTCGCTAATCTGCCTGGGAAGGCTGAATCGAGCATAGCAGGAAACGAGCGCTCTATTCATCCGTTTACGCCTAAGCGACGATTTTCACGTATGATTGGCAGCATGATGTATTCGTTATTCAGATTGTTGCATTTCGCGGCCCTGTTCCTGTTCGCGGGTGCCCTGCTGATTGAGAATATGGCCATAAAACCCACCATAAACGGGGAAGATGCCCGCAATCTGGCCAAGGTGGATCGTGCCTGCGGGCTGGGCGCCCTGCTCAGCTTCTTGTTCGGACTGGTGCTTTGGCTCTGGGTTGGCAAGCCGGCAGCCTTCTACAGCGCCAATCCGGTCTTTCATGCCAAGCTGGGTCTGTTTTTTCTGCTTCTGGCCCTGGCCGCCTGGCCGGCGCTGTTTTTTCATCGTCATCGCCATTCCCGGCAGGAGAGTATTGCGGTTCCCGGGGCTCTGCGGATTATGCTGCGTCTGGAGCTGGTAGTGATGCTGGAGATTCCCATACTGGCCTTTCTGATGGCCCGGGGTATTGGCAGCAGCTGAACCCATTGCGGAGGAATTCATGGCACGGTTCAACACACTGCCACTGCTGCTAGCCTTGTTGCTGCCCTCGCCGGTATTGGCGGACCTGGACAGCGAAGCCCTCCGTCAGGCGCTTGCCGCAGCCGACCGCGACGTCAATGACTACATCCGTGACCCCTATCGCAAACCGGTCGAGGTACTGGAATTTCTCGGCATTGAAGCAGGTATGACGGTACTGGATCTGTATGCGGCGGGTGGTTATTACACCTTCATCCTGGCCAGGGCAGTAGGACCGCAAGGCCGGGTCTATGCACAAAATACCCGGCGTGGTCTGAACACCCTGGAGGATCGCCAGGACATCACCCAGGGACAGGCACTGGCAGCGAAAATCGAGCGGGGCAGGCTCAACAATGTCCGGCAACTTGTACAAGCGGTTGATGAGCTACAGCTGGCAGCCGAATCACTCGATGCCGTCCTGCTGGCCCAGACACTGCACGACTATTACAACACCGACCCTGAGCGTGCCCTGGCCCTGTTGCGACAGATGTACAGCCTGCTGAAGCCAGGCGGCGTGGTGGGGGTGACCGACCATGTCGGCATCGCCGGCCGCAATAACCGGCAATTGCACCGCCTGCAAATCCGGCAGGCCGTGTCTGTGGCAGAACAGGCCGGCTTCAGGGTCGAGTCCAGCGAGCTGTTGCGCAATCCCCGGGACGATCACAGCCGCAACATCTTTGATCCTGCCCTGAACCGAAACACTGACCGCTTTCTTTTGAAACTGATCAAGCCCTGAGCGCGATTGTTGCTGCTTGGAGCTCCGGGCATGATTTGATAGGCTGATTCGCCTGATACGATTCAAGCCTTTCGATGCCGTACAAGGTAGAATCATGAGCAAGCACTGCAGCCCCGACAGGTGGTGGTGATGTCCACCGTTGGCTCCGCTGTGCTATCCGAGAATCCCTAGCCGGTAGATATTTGATGTCCGACCAACAAATCTCCATGTTTGCTGATGCAGGCCCCGCCGCTGGGGGGAAAACTGTCAGCTTCACCGTCAATCGCACAATCAATGCCACTGCCCAGGCTAGCTTTGATCGCTGGCTGATCCCGGTTTTTCTGGAAGGCTGGATGTTCGGTGCCCATAGTGGCGATGAGGCCGTTGAAGATCTTGCCAATACGGTTCGCAAAGGTGGCGACTTTGCCTACAAGGTGAAAAGAGACGGCAAGGCGGTAAGCTATCACGGCAGCTATGAGGAACTGGATATCCCTCGCCTGCTGGTGTTCAGCTGGCAACAGGATGACAGGGAAGCAGAGCGCTGCCATTTCCATGTGACTTTCAGTGAAGAGGCCGGCAAGACCCGACTTAAACTGCAGGCGAAGATCCCCGAGCAGTTGGCAGAACAGCGTGACAGTATCAAGCAGCTCTGGAGCGAACGCCTCAACAAGCTGGCCGAAGGTTTCAGGAAATAAGCCCGCCGGCGACACAACAAAAGCGACCTGGCCCGGTCACTGCCTGGCCCACACTGAATGCAGCCTGCGCTGATATCGAACAGGCCCCTGGCCGGGTCACCCTGTTAATCCGGAAGGGCTGTAATTTGCCGTATCCAGAACCATGACTGAACATGCCTCCTCCGATCGCCATGCCGTCAGCATGACCCATGCAGCGCTTTGCTTCGCCGGCGTCATCGGCATGATCGCCGCTGGCCTGAGCCTGTTTGCAGTCTCATTGCACAGCGTTATTTTCCTCTGTCTGGTATGGACCGCCGCAAATGCCCGCTGGCTGGGATACAGCTATGGGGAAATCCAGCGAC
Organism: Pseudomonadales bacterium; assembly: GCA_022763285.1. Classification (GTDB taxonomy): domain Bacteria; phylum Pseudomonadota; class Gammaproteobacteria; order Pseudomonadales; family Pseudohongiellaceae; genus UBA9145. The sequence goes on from JALEHB010000157.1 coordinate 34,673, forward strand.
TGATGAGTGACGCCATCAGTCGGGCCCTGCCTGCAATTTACATTTTCCTGCTGATTGGCATGATCATCGCCAGTTTCATTCACAGCGGTACCATCGCCACCCTGATGTACTACGGCCTGTCCTGGCTGAGTCCTGCCCTGTTCCTGCCGGTGGGACTGATCATGTGCGCTCTGATGTCCCTGGCCACTGGCACTGCCTGGGGCACGGTGGGAACCCTCGGAGTGGTCTTTATGGCCATGGCTTCGGTACTGGATTTGTCACTGGGGATGGTGGCCGGGATGATCGTATGTGGTGCCACCTTCGGGGACAAGCTCTCTCCGGTGTCCGATACCACCAATCTGGCTGCCATGAGTGCCGGTACCAATCTCTACCGGCATATTTATTCCATGCTGATGACCACAGCCCCCACTTTTCTGCTGACCTTGCTGCTGTTCAGCCTGCTTGGTCTGAACAACAACATTGATACCCTGGCCCTGGAGCAGACCGAGCTCATTCGCCAGACCCTGGCCAGCCACTATCGTCTGTCTCCCTGGATTACGCTGCTGCCCATCATTGTCCTGTTCAGCCTGAGCGTGAAGCGGGTCGCCGCCGAGGTCACCATGGCAGTCTCCAGCCTGCTGGCGGTTCTGGTGGCGGTACTCTATCAGGGTCAGGACCTGGCTCTGGTACTCAATGCACTCTGGGAGAACAGTCCTGGCAATACCGGTATAGCCAGCCTTGATGACTTGCTGGGTCGAGGTGGCATGTATGCCATGAGCTGGACATTGCTGCTGGCAATCATGGCACTGGCTCTGGGTGGAGTCATGCATGGTGCCGGATTCCTGTCAGCCTTGCTGGCAGGACTGATTGCCAGGGTCAGACACCGTGCGGCTCTGGTGGCCAGCACGATCGGCAGTGGGCTGCTGGGCAATATGGCTATGGGTGAGGCCTATATATCGATTATTCTGAACTGCCAGTTGTTTCGGGACAAATACCAGCAGGAAGCACTGGACCCGGCCTTGCTGTCTCGCAGCGTGGAAGAAGGCGCGACCCTGACCACTGGCCTGATTCCCTGGACCACGGCCGGTGCTTTTTACAGCGCCACCCTGGGAGTGGCAGTTGTCGATTATCTGCCCTGGGCGTTTTTTAATTATCTCAATGCTCTGATAGCCATTGCCATGGCTGCGCTGGGGATCGGCTTGTTGAATCAGTCGGCGGCTGCCAGGCGCAACACACAGGGCCCTGGTCACTGAGCACTCTGATTCTGTCGGAACTCAGTAACTACTGCCGATAGGTCTGTTCGATATAGTTCTGCAGCGACAGTTTCTGCTTGTCATCAAACTGGTAGCCCAGTTTGCTGCGCCGCCAGAGCACATCTTCTGCTGAGTAGGCCCATTCTTTTCTGCATAGATAATCTACTTCCCTTTGATACAGGCCATGACCAAAATGCACGCCCATATCACCGAGAGAACGGGCGTTCCTGAGCAGTTCATAACTGAGCGTGCCGTAGCTACCCAGCCAGCGATTGATAATTTCCGGACCCAGCCAGGCATACTTGCTTGCCAGTTCGCGGAACAGATTTTCTGACATATCAAAATCGCCTCCGGGCAGCAGAGCCTTTTTGGTCCAGTTGCCGCGCATGCGGGGAAAATACTGGCCGAGTTCATTCATGACTCGTTCCGCCAGCAAGCGATAGGTCGTTACCTTGCCGCCATAGACTGACAGTATGGGCGCCGGGTCCTCGATCAGTTCCAATCGGTAATCACGAGACACCTTGCTGGCATTCTTCTCGTCTTCATCGATCAGCGGCCTGACGCCCGAAAAGGTGGAGACGATTTCGGAGCGCAGCACCGATTTTCTGAAATACAGATTGGCGATAGACACCAGATAGTTGATTTCGTCATTGCTGATTTTAGCCGCCCCCGGGTCGCCATTGTATTCTTCCTCGGTGGTGCCAATCAGCGAATACTTGCCCAGATAGGGAATCACGAACACCACCCGTCCATCATGATGCTGCAACATATAGGCTTGCTTGCCCGGATGAATTCTGGGCACCACGATATGACTGCCCTTGACCAGGCGAATGCTGTGCGGTGCGGGGGCATGGGTCAGGGATTCCAGCAGGCTGGCAACCCAGGGCCCGGCGGCATTGACCAGCACATGACAATGGCGGACAAGTTCCCGGCCCTGGCGGTGATCGAAGAGCGTCACTTTCCAGCCATCACCTTCTGGCTCGATCCTCTGACATTCGCAGTAATTGAGAATCTCCGCCCCCTTGTCCCTGGCCTGCAGGGCATTGAGAACCACCAGTCGGGAATCATCCACCTGGGCATCCCAGTATTCAAAACCGCGCCGGATGCTCGGGTTCAGCGGGCTGTCCTCGCCATAGCTGACGCGCCGGGATGCCTTGAAACGATCCCGTTTGGCGAGATTGTCATAGAGAAACAGGCCGGCCTGGATCAGCAGGGAATTGCGTGAGTTGTTCAGCTGGGGAATCTGGAACGCCAGTGGCTTGATGATATGGGGAGCCGCCCGGGTGAGCACTTCCCTCTCCATGAGGGATTTGCGCACCAGCAGAAAATCATAGTTTTCCAGATAGCGCAGACCGCCATGAATGAGCTTGGTGCTCCAGGAAGAGGTGGCACTGGCCAGGTCGCCCATTTCGCACAGACAGACGCTCAAACCTCTGCCGGCCGCGTCCGCAGCAATACCCACTCCGTTGATGCCACCACCGACTACCAACAGATCCAGTGTCTGATCCGACTGATTCACCTGAATGCCTGATTTATCCTGATTAGAACTTACGGAACAGCATCCTGCTGTCCTGCAATCTGCCGCGCCCGGAATTCAAACCCGAGACAGCTGGTAACAGGACTCCTGCCCGGTGCGCTGCAGCTACTGTTGCCAGTCTTTATTGCTATTTACAACGGCAAGCCAGGCCAGATTCATTAGTGTAACATGGGCTCTGCTGAAAATTTCTGCGAAGCAGGACATAAAAACCATGCATCCTGCGCCTTAATAATGACAAGAGCAAGTCAGAGATCGACATGAAAAAATACATACTTGCCATAGATCAGGGAACCACCAGCAGTCGAGCCCTGCTTTTCGACCTGGACGGCAAGCCCTGTGCAGTCGGGCAACAGGAATTCCGCCAGTATTTTCCCGCCAATGGCTGGGTGGAACACGATCCGCTGGAGATCTGGTCCAGCACTGTCGCCAGTTGCCGCTCAGCCCTGGCCTCGGTTGCCGCTGACGCCGCCGACCTGATCTGTATCGGCATCACCAATCAACGGGAAACCACCATAGTCTGGGACCGGCAAAGCGGCGAACCGGTGCATCCAGCCATTGTCTGGCAGGACCGCCGTACCAGCGACTATTGCCAGAGCCTGCGCCAGCAGGAGCAACTGGTGGAGCTGATCCAGGACAAGACCGGTTTGCTGCTCGACCCTTATTTTTCAGCCACAAAACTGCGCTGGATATTGAATAATGTAGAGGGCGCCAGGGAGCGAGCAGAGAAAGGCGAACTGGCCTTCGGCACTGTCGACAGTTACCTGCTCTGGCAGCTAAGTGGTGGCCGGCAACACAGCACCGATGCCAGTAATGCCTCGCGCACCATGCTGTTCAATATCCGTCAGCAGTGCTGGGATGATGAACTGCTGGAATTATTCGACATTCCGCGCAATCTGTTGCCCGAGGTAAAAGACTGCGCCGCTGATTTCGGGCTTAGTGACAAAAGTGTACTGGGGGCTGAAGTACCCGTAACAGGTATTCTGGGGGATCAACAGGCCGCTGCGTTCGGTCAATGCTGCTTCCATCCGGGTATGGCCAAAAGCACCTATGGCACCGGCTGTTTTCTGCTGGTGAATACCGGCAGTGAGATGGTCAAGAGCAGCAATCGCCTGCTGAGCACAGTGGCCTATCGACTCAATAATCAAACCAGCTACGCCATTGAAGGCAGTATCTTCATGGCCGGAGCCACCATGCAGTGGCTGCGGGATGAAATGCGGCTGATCAAGACCGCGGCCGACTCTGAAACCATGGCGCGGGCCACCAGTGATGATCTCAGTGTGTATCTGGTGCCCGCCTTCACCGGCCTGGGAGCACCCTACTGGGACGCCGATGCCCGCGCTGCAATCTTTGGCATGACCCGTGATACCGGCGACAAAGAAATAGTCACCGCCGGCCTGATGTCAGTTTGTTACCAGACCCGGGACCTGGCCGAAGCCATTGCTGCCGATGGCGCCAGCCTGGAAACGTTGCGCGTGGACGGCGGCATGATCAAAAACGACTATCTGCTGCAAAAACTGGCAGATGTTCTGGCCTGTGAAGTGCACCGGCCCACAGTCACCGAAACCACGGCATTGGGCGCTGCCTATGTAGCCGGTCTGCAGGCGGGCATTTATGATTCACTCGATCAGATTTCAAGCAAATGGCAATTGGACAAGGCCACCAAACCCGAAAAGGATGAGCAGTGGCGCCAGGCGCGTTATCGCGGTTGGCTCGATGCTGTTGGCCGAACCCGCAGCGTCGTCTGAATAAAGAATAATTGCAGCAAGTATCAAAGCCTCTATGGAACTACATTTATTTCGACACGGAGAAACTGACTGGAATGCCGAGCGCAGGGTGCAGGGCCAGTCAGAGTCACAGCTGAGCCCTCAGGGTATTGAACAGGCCCGGGCACTGGGTGATCGCATCCGCCACCTGCAATACCAGAAGGTTTATTGCAGCAGCAGTGTCAGAACCCGACAAACGGCAGAACATGCCTTTGCCCAGGCCGATTTCGACATCGAGTATCTGGACAGTTTGCGGGAGATCTTCATGGGCCCCTGGGAGGGCGAGCTCTATGACGATATCGCAGCGCGCGAGCCGGACTCTTTCAGACACTTCTGGCATGAACCCCATTTGTTTCAGGTCGAAGGAGCAGAGACTTTTGAGCAGTTGCAGCAGCGGGCCATGGATGCCATTGCCGGGATTTTCAGGCAGCACAGCGGGCAGCGCATCGCCATCGTCAGTCATGGTGCCCTGATCAAATCGGTACTCTGCCATTGCCAACAGCAGGCCCTGAGTGAGTTGTGGGCAGCCCCGAAGATGCACAACTGTGCCCACAGCATTGTACAGTTTGAAAGCCTGGCAGAGCCGCGGGTGATCCAGTACGCCGATCAGGCAATGCCATAGCCCTGCCCGGATACTGAAGTGCAAAGCTAGCGGTTGTCTTTGCTCATTCGATGCAGGCGGCGACGCAGCCAACGGCGGGCGGGAGGGATATCAGTGGCGATAAGCACCAGGCCCAGCGGTATCATCCAGAAGCCCAGCACTGGCAGGAAGCCCAGAAAACCAAGCCCCACCAGCAACAGTCCGACTATGCCCCGCAACAGCGGTGGAATAAAGCGCTGGCCTTTGCCCTGAGCGACAAATAGCCGTGCCGCGAAACGGCGCTTGCGCATTCTTCGCTGCTGCGTCTTGCTGGCTTCAGTTTGTTCGTTCACAAGCTCGATTCCTGCCGTCTCACTGCCAATAACTTCCCTGCGCTATGCTATGCTAGCGCTTTTGCTACCACCGTCAGACATGTCAACAGTCTGCGCATCAGATTAGCCGGGAGGCCGGATTTGCAAGTCAGAAACATCAACATGGCACTGTACCTTGGCATTGCCGTTACCGTGGCGGCATTCTCGCAGCTAAGCGGTTACTGGGTAAACAATACCATTCCCCTGAACAGCACAGTGGAACTGAATAGCCTGGTGCATTTCACCCATATCAGGAATTATGGCGGCGTTTTCGGACTCGGCCAGGGCATGGGTTGGCTGTTCGGCCTGTTCAGTATCACCCTGCTGGCCGGCGTCAGTGCCTATCTGTGGCTGGGTAAGCACATCGGCCGTTTCGAGTATATTTGCTTTGGCTTTATCGTCGGCGGCGGTGCCAGCAATATTATTGATCGCTTGCTGCGGGGCAGTGTCATTGATTTTATCGACATCCAGCATATTCCCTACTGGAATTACATCTTCAATACCGCTGACGTGATGGTACATGTCGGCATCTGGCCACTGCTTTTGTATAGCCTGTTCTTTCAACAGAGTGATACGAAACAGTCCTGATAGCAGTAATCGGCTTTCGAAGTCCGACCCTGCGGCCCGAATCTGACATTAAAAAACCCGATCACTGCAACAGTGATCGGGTTGGGCGTTGCCGAAAGTCGGCGGGGTCGAACAGAATCTACGCGATTACATGCGATAGCATAGCGTGTATTCATTGTCCTCGGAGTACACACCACCGCCACCAAGAGCGTTATTGGACGGATTGGTATTGGTGCCGCTAGTGCCCTGGGTAGCACGCAGACGGCCCGAAGCTCCATTGCCATCGTCCATTTCATTGTCGATAGCTATGGCAGCAGAACCCGGTACCTGGCTCATGCACACCTTATTGCCACCCAAACCACCGTTGACAGTCTGGGTAGTGATACTGATCAGGCCGCCCCAGGGATTGGTTGGCAAGGCAGCAATACCGGTATCGGCAGGATCACCGGCGATAAAACCGGCAGCACGAAGCTGGCGCCAGAAAACATCGGTTTCATTGTTAGGATTAAACACCCGACCACGATCTGCACGGATACGGCCATCGGCATTACCACCGATATTGGCACTGCTCCAGCTTGAACCACGAGCCTGAACAGCTGCAGTGTTACCATCATCGCCCGGCAGCGCGCCGTAGCGGTCCTGGTAGGCAAACATGGCAGCAGCGGTACCATTCATATCGCGAGTCGCTTGCTTGACCCGTGAGTTTTCAATCAGTTCTTGACCTTGCAGTACACCACCCACAAGCAGACCGATAATCACCAAAACAATGGCGATCTCGATCAAGGTAAAACCTTGCTGACGCTGTATGGCCGGCATTGTTTTGATAGATCGTTGCATTCTTGCATCCCCCTGGAATCAGATTCCGTTGGTTTGTACACAGTAAAAAGCTTATTAGAGTCATCGACTAAACTGGCGGCAACTATAGCGATGGCCCCAACAAGCCGCAATATGTAGGTTTTTTTTACAATTATTTTGGTAATTTCATCACAAAAATCAGCGGTTTGTCTGGCGCTGCCCGGGCTTCAATACGCCCTCCAGCCGCCGTCACAAGCTGCCTGGCGTGATACAGACCAATACCCAGGCCATCCCCCTTTTCGCTCCAGAACGGCTCGAACAGGCGCTCTGGCCATTTGCAGGGACTGCCATTGCGGTCCTGCAGCTCAATTTTGATCAGTTTTTCGCCTTCTGCTTCGATAGTGACGGTAATATCGGGTCTTGACCCCGTCTTAAGCTGGCTTTGATCCACGTAGTTACCGAACAAGTTGTCAAGAATACTGTCCAGAGACTCCTGGTTCATGGCCACCTCGCCAGCCCCGTCGATGACAACTGACAGATCGTGAATCTTTGCCGTTTTGTGAAGGGCTTCACACAAATCAATCTCGGTCCGGGTTTCCGGTGACGGTTCACTGGACAGGGTTTTCAGAAATCGCTCGCAGCGCTGGCGCAGGGTGGGCATTACACCGCGCACGCTTTCCATCAGTTTTTCCTCGGAGCCCGGACGCCCGCTCTCCAGTTGTTCACCCAGCAGGTTCACCAGCTGCACAATGTTTTTCATATCATGCTGCAGGAACACATTCATTTTTGCAGTCTGGGCAAAAGCACCCTGCACCGAAGCCAGTTTCACCCACATATCAGTATAGAAAATCAGAAACAGGCTTTGTGAAACCATGGTTGAAAAATAGCGCTGCTCAAAGCGGCGGCGACCGTCGTATAGATTGACGGTCAGGGCAATATCTTCCACTTCCAGGCGGCGGCTGATGAATAACTCACCTTCCTTGCCCTCGCTGGCAGTCATGGTGGAACCGAACCAGTCCAGATGCCAGCTGATTCCCCGAAAGCCTGCCTTCTGCAGGGGTTGCCAACAGTGACGTAGAAAGTTCGGCAGATCAAACTCAAGCTCTTCGTTGAGGCTGACCAGCTCATTGGTAATTTTCACCCGTGCTCTGGCCTGACCAAGCAGCCACAGCGTGGCGACGATGATGCTGAGGCCGACCAGGATCAGATAGGGATAGAGACTAGCCATCTTCCCGCTTGATGCCGAACTTTTTCAGAAAGTAATAGATGCTCTCGCGCTTCACACCGAGGCGCGCTGCACTCTGATAGACGTTAAACTCGGTATCCTTGAGCACCTGTCGCACCAGGCGTTCTTCGGCGTCCTCCCTCACTGCTTTCAGCCCATCCTCGACCCGGGCATTAAGCTGTAATTTGGTCAGCCCCTGTTCCCGGGACAGGGTGCGTTCATTACCGTAGAACAATACCGCCCGCTGCACGGCATTGAGAATAACTTCAGAGGAGGAGGGTTTGGACAAAAAATCAAAAGCACCTTCCTTGATCGCCGCCAGAGCCGAGCTTTCTTCATCCTGTCCGGTCAGCACAACTATTTTCGCAGGATAGAGCTTTTCCCCGATACGGCGAATAGTGGCCAGCCCCTCGCTTGTGGTGTGGGGTGATGGCGGCAGGCCAAGGTCGACAATGATGACGGCGATGTCCGGATCGGAGTCCAGTACCGCTTCGGCACTGTCTTTGCTGTCGGCTTCCTGCACATGATAGTCATGGCTTTCCAGCAAATTGCACATCACCAGGCGCAGCGCCGGATCATCTTCCACCAGCAGAATGTGAACAGCCTCATCTGCTTGCCCGGCAGCTTCGCCGCTGTCCTGTTGGTCGTTGCTAATTTCTGACATGGCTTGTTGTTAACAGATCTAGGGCAGTTGTCCGGCCGAAATCATGCGCGTGAAAAGAATATTGGCGGAAATCCAGACCAGCTGATCGTCGAATACATCCTCGATATAGCCGGTGGAGACGAAATCATCGTCATTGGCCATGCGGTAGCCCGCCACGGTGGTCTCCCCGGAATTTTCCGTGGCATCAACATCTGCACCGGTAAACTCAGCCCAGTCTGCCCCCATGGACAACAGCACCACCGGCACCGAACTGGCAATCACATCTGCGCAGGCCGCCTGGGCACAGACGCGTAAATCGGGATTCAGGGCGGCCATACCCACTCCTCGCATGCCGTTGGCAGTAGTAAAAGCATTGCCGTTGGCATCAGAGACTGAATAGCGATAGGGATTGAGCCATTCATCCAGTAACAGACCATCATCATTTACCGGCCCGCTGATGCCCAAAGTAACCGCGGGCACAAAACCATGGTCGCGAGTACAGGCCCCACCACCCACCGGTGCTTCGGCACCGCCACTGGCGGCAGTGGCCGGACAGGGCAAACGACCGGTGACCTGGGCGAATCCGTAAAGGGAATCCACGATTTCCTGCAAGCGGGCCTCGGTAGCATTACGCCGGTTCATTTCCTGGGTGGCACCGAGTGACATCAGCAGACCACCCAGCAGCGCCGAGACAATGACCAGCACCACTGCCATCTCCAGCAAACTGAAACCGCGTTCGGACTTTATTATTGGATTGATCAGCATCGGGTTCCGGTCCTGCTAATGTTGGGGACGGTTTGATCCAGAGTATAGGTAATACCACAGCCTGTGAAGGCCAGAGTTGCCGAATCATTGCTCAGGCGAGTGTAGGCCGTGTTCACATCCCATTGATTGGATTGAAACCAGGCCGGGGCCGGCGCCGGCGCTACCGTAGTGGCATCGGCAAATTCACTGGCGTCGGCCGGATAACTGCCATTGCTGGCATGCCAGGCATCCAGAGACTGCTTCACAGCTTCCGCCACCCTGGCAGATACCGGTGCCAGAATCTCCGCTGCTGTCACCGCCATCACCCGGTCATTGAAGGCCGCAGGATCGGTGGCGTAGTAAGTGATGAAATCAGGAGGTGAAAGATTATCTGCTTCAAGATAGTTGGAGGTGTTGTTATTGGGCCTGGACTGACTTGCCAGGGCTTCACCCGGCGCGATGATCACCGCGGCTATACCGCCGCGCCCGTCGAGACTAAAACTACCGTTGACTGCGGTATTCACAATACCGGCCGGATTGCGCCGGAACTCCGGACTGACTGCATACCATAACTGTTGATCGATGCCTGCCATGGATTCGGTTACGGGGAGAATATCGCCAGAGGGTAGCGTGATCGAGGTGGGCAGGCGGGCCAGCGTGGTTGTCGCGCAAGGACTGTTTTCGCTGCCGTTATTACTGGAATCGGGGCAAGGCAAATGCCCGGGCCCCGCGCCAGCGGCACCGTAGTAATCACCATGCAAGACTGCATAGGAAATCAATACATCCCGGGCCGCGCGCAATTCAGTGAGGGTGTCAGTATTTTCTCGCTGCTGGATCACATTATTATTCATCACCGTGAGGAAAACACTGGCCCCTGCCATGAACAGAACCATAAACAGTATCAGCAGCACCACGCCCCTTTGATGAAACGGGGATGGCGGACAAAAAGCGGATGAAGACCTGTTCAGCATAGCAGCCTCACTGTTGATCCGGGCTCTGCTCTGGACTGCCAGGGGGAAGCTGGTAGGCTTCGAGTATTTGCCCCGTATTGAGATCCAGCACCTGCCCCGGTTTCACTTCATAGCCGATGCCGTTATCAGGATTACGAATCAGCAATCGCCCCTGCGAATAGGGCAACAACAACTCCACATTGTCCGGCAACTGATCCTGGGCATAGGCCTGGCTGTTAAGCCAGATGGTGTAGCTGCCATCACTGCGCCTGAGCGTGCCACCATGACTGAACAGTCTCTCTTCCGGCTCCAGCACCGGTGCAGGCCTTTCCGGCTCCGGCTCCGGTTCCTCTACAAATACTTGCGGCTGCAAGCTGCGCTGACGCAGCGCTTCCAGATGAGATCGCTCAGCCGGTGTCAGAAACAAGCGACCAACTTCCTCGGTCTGCGCAGAACTTTGGGCAGAACCGGTTTCTCCGCCAGTCAGCAGTAACAGGGCGAAAAGCGAACAGAGAAATGTTTTACGCCTGGTTAAATTCATCACGCAGCTAGTATTCCGGTTCGACATAGGTCTCTCGCTGGAATGAATACCAGATCAGCGCACAATCTGCCATCTGGTGCGGCAGCAAGCTGAGGTATTCATTATCGGATTCGATGGCTTCCCGCATGGTGCATTCATCAACAACAAACAGTCCACCGGTGGCATACAGGCCTTCCAGCAGCCGGGCCAGGTCGCCTTCATGCAGAAGTGGCAATTCCAGCCGCAGCGGCGTGCCACGCAAGGAAATCTGTTCCTCCGGATAGTCCACCTCGGTCACATAGGGGATTACTACCCGGTCCTGTTCGGCAATTTCTACCGTGACGGGATAGAGATTGTGACGGTTGCGCAGCGTTGTGATGGTGTCCAGCAGGGCTACCCGGTCTTCCTGGTCCAGCAGACCGCGTGACTGCATCTGCTCGAAGACACCAATATTGTCGACGATAATCTGTTCCGCTGCCTCGATCTCCTGAACCTGGGCCGCCAGCAGTTCAAGGTCTCCACGCACCTGAAACTCGGCAGTGCGCATTTCATCCTGATAGCGACTGGCCAGCCACCACAGCGCAGCAGACAGCAGCAGCACCGACAGCAATGCCAGCAGTGGTATCTTCAGCCACAGCAAATCCTCTTCCAGATTGCGACGCTTCAGGGCCATGTTATCTTTCCCGGATTATTCTGATGGCAAAATTCACATTCACTTCCCGGTCATCGATTACCGTACTCACACCGCTGTCCGGGGTGTTTTCCACCGGCATCGAAAGCGGGGTAACGCGCAAGCCCCCGACGCTGTCCAGAGCATTGATGAAACTGCGCAGCTGACGATCCGATTCACCAATGCTGACATTACTCTGTAATGCCCCTGTGACGTCGATCGAGAGCTGGGCCCGATTATCCAGTAGCACCTGGGTCACCGACGCCGTGCTTTCGGGATCTCGCAAATGCCAGACCAGACTTTGCAGGCGCACTGAGGGATACTGATCCAGCACCTTGCTCAGGGTCGCCAGCAGGGCAAATGGGGTCTCCGCCTGTCTGTCAATGAGTTCAAAGGTTCCCACCGCCAGTTCCATGGCTTCGGAAGGAATGGGAGTTTCGGGAAACTGAGCGGTCAGGGCATCGTATTGGGACTGAATGGGCTGTAACTGGCCACTGAGCTGTTCAATATTGTCTCGCCTGTTCAGGGCATTGAGAGCAATGGGCGTCGCATTGGCGATACCGGCAATCAGGAATACCAGTGACAAGGTATAAATTACCCGACGTGCGGCGAATAATTCCTGAAAACGGGTCACCGAGCGCGAAGCATAAAAATTATTCAACTCATGGCCGCGAATAGCCCAATCCAGACACAGCATGATGGCGGTGATTGAGCTCTCCGGGCCACTGAAACGAGCCGGGTCCATCATGTCGATGGAATTGTGATGCTCGATTCGCTTGAAATTCTTGTTTGATGGTATACCTGCAAAAATATCATCGGACAGAATCGGGGTGATGACATGCACGTCCATGGATTCATCGAAACCGATCAGGCCAATCCGTTCCAGATAGTCATTGGACTGGTTACAAGCCTCGATTATATCGTCGGCCAGATCGGCCTCGCTGCCCTCGGGCAAGGGAGTCAGGCGGGAAAACATGGTTTTGCCACTCTCGAAATAGGTATGCCGGATGCCGGACACTTCCCAGTTCACCAACAGGACCCGCTCCTGATCTCCCAGGCCCATGGCCCTGATCAAGGCTGCCAGAGCATAAGCCGGCGTAGTGATACTGCGAATGGGAATTTCCTGTTGCAGCAGCGCCTTGACCCAGGGCTCCAGCGCCTGGTTCTTGCCGATAGCACTGAACAGCACTTTATCATCCTTGCGCCCGCCACTCTCACGACCGACAATTTTTGCCGATTTGTAGTCCAGACCGCGAAAATGCTGGGCAGATTTTCTCGCCAGAAAAGAATGCCGGTCAGTGGGACTGACATGGGGTACCTTTTCAACGATGAAGTCTTCGGAGATTGAGTCCACCAGAATGGTCACCGGTAATTGCTTGTTCTCCGCCAGATAGGCCTTGAAGTTTTCATGCCCGCCTGGCTCGTCGGAAAATCTGGCCACATGGGTCAGACAATCCTTGTGCAATTCAAAGATGGACAAGCCTTCCAGATTGATCAGGAATATACGCCGGGTCTTTGGTGTAAAGAAATTCCGCAAGATTAGTCCCTATAATTGCAGATTACTGATGGAATCATAAACAGGTCCCATGACCGATAACATGACCCAGCCCAGAATTCCGCCCAGAAAAATTGTCATCACCGGCTGAATCAGGGCCTGCACCTTTTCAATTGAATCGCGAATATCGCGGTCATAGAAATAGGAGACATTGAGCAATGCCTGGTCCAGGTCGCCGGTTGTTTCCCCAACCCTGATCATGCGTACCACCAGTGGCGGAAAAAGCCCGGTATTCCTGAAACTGGCAGATACGCCCTCGCCCTGCTGAATGTCTGCCCTGGCCCGTGACAGGGCAGTCCTGATGGCCGTATTGGTGGTGGTGCGTTCGGTGATCTCGATACACTGCAAGACCGGAATGCCGGCGCGATACATCATGGCAAACAGATTGGCGAAGCGTGACAAAATGATTTTCTTAAGCACCGGCCCGATCTGCCAGACCTTCAGCTTGAGAGAATCCAGCTGGTAGCGCACATCCTTGCTGGCGGAGGCCAAGATCTTGATTATCAGAGTCAGGGCAATGGGCACGATGGTAAAAAGATACCAGTAGTTCACGAAAAAATTGGAGGTCGCAATCAGCAGGCGGGTATGGGCCGGCAAGGTGGAGCCGATGCCTTCGATAAAAGACACCAGTTGCGGCACCAGATAGACCATCAGAAAGCCCACCACGAAAAATATCGCCGCGCCGACAAAAGCCGGAAAAATCATCAGCTTTTTGGTGGTTGAAATCAATTCGTCCTGCCACTTGATCATTTCATTCAGTGATTTGAAGACATCCGGAAGCTGGCCACTTTGCTCACCGGCGGCGATCAGGTTGATAAACATCTCATCAAATACTGATGGATGCTCTGCCAAGGCCTCAGACATCTTCATACCGCTCTCTATGTCTTCGATGACCTTGGCGATAACGCCTCGAAAGGCGGCCTGTTCGACACTGTCACGCAAATCCTCAAGGCCGTCGATCAGCGAAACACCGGAGCGGGTCAATTGCTCCATATGAAAACAAAAATTAATCAGGTCAATCCGTCTGATAGTTCGGATACTGCTACGTGAGCGCTTATCCTGCACAAACTTGCAACGCACCAGGTCCATACCCATGCGACCAAGACGTTGCTCGAGATCAGATTCATTGGCTGCATCCAGCTTGCCAGTCTGGGTACGACCCCGGGAATCGATTGCCTTGTAGGTGAACAGCGCCACGGAATTACCTGCTGACGCGACCCGTCAGATCCACCTTGCGCGTGATCTCATCAAGACTGGTGGAACCATCGATAACCCGGCGACAGGCATCATCGGCCAGCACCTTGAAGCCCGTGGCAGTGGCTGCCTTGCTCAATTCATGCGCCGAGGTATTGGACGAAATCAGCTTCTTCAGATAATCGCTGATCTTGAGAATCTCGACGATGGCAAGTCGCCCCTTGTAACCCACATAGCCACAATTGGCGCAGCCTTCTGCCTGATAAATAGTGATATTCTGTACCGCTTCGTCCAGCCCCAGTAATTGCCTTTCTATTTCACCGATCTCATGGGGCTTCTTGCAGAAGCTACACAGCTTGCGCACCAGGCGCTGGGCAATAATCCCGATCAGGTTGCTGGCAATGATATCCGGCAAGACGCCGAGGTCCTGCAGCCTGGGTATGCTGCCTACGGCTGAATTCGTATGCAGGGTGGAGAAAACCTGGTGACCGGTCATGGATGCCCGGAAGGCCATTTCGGCTGTCACGGCATCACGAATCTCACCCACCAGAATGACATCCGGATCCTGGCGCATCATGGAGCGAATACCCTCGGCAAAACCCAGCTTCGCTGACTCATTGATGGAGGTCTGTCTGATCATGGGCATGGGATACTCGACCGGGTCTTCCATGGTCATGATATTAATGGCTTCGGTATTGATGTGATTCAGAATCGAGTACAGGGTTGTTGTTTTACCACTGCCGGTTGGGCCGGTAACCAGTATCACTCCTTCCGGTTTGGCCAGCATAAGTTTGGTCAAATGCAGGTTTGAATCACTCAGCCCCAGATTTTCCAGAGGCACGATACCCTTGCGCCGGTCCAATACCCTCATGACAATATTCTCGCCATAGGTAGTTGGCTGCGATGCCACCCGGAAATCAATCTGCCGCCCGATAAGCGACAATGACAAACGGCCATCCTGCGGAGCCCTGGACTCGGCAATATTCATATTACTGATCACCTTCAGGCGCACCACCATGGCTGGCCAGTAACTGCGGTGCAGGGAACGTACCTGTCGCAGCACACCGTCAATTCGATAGCGAATGCGCAGGAAGGCCTCTTCCGGCTCAAAGTGAATGTCTGAGGCATCACGCTGAACCGCGTCCGCCAGCAAGGCATTCACCAGACGCACCATGGGGTGACTGTACTCATCGCCTTCGGTCTGCAAATTCTCAAAATCAACCTCACCGGTTTCAATTTCCTGCAGAATTCCATCGATGGACAGATCGAAACCGTACACTTCTTCGATCAGATGAACGATATCGGCTTCCGAACCCAGCAGAGGGCGGATTTCGATATCCCCTTCATTCATGGCTCTGACCTGATCCATGGCGACGATATTGAATGTGTCAGCCATGGCCAGGCTCAGCACTGCGGTTTCCTTGTCAAAGGACAGTGGCAAGATCTTGAAGCGACGCGCCAGGTCCTGGGGTACCATCTTGATTGCTTCGGCATCGATCACGGCACTGCTGACATCAACGCTTTCAAAGCCGGTATTTTCACTGAGGGCGTCACGGATAATGGCGTCGGTAACGAAGCCCAACTGTATCAGCACGGCACCGATGCGTTTGCCAATGGCTTTTTGTTCCTGCAGGGCAATACGCAATTGATCCTCGGTAATAATGCCGCGATCAATCAGGACCTCACCCAGGCGCTTGTTGGGAACTTCCTTGGTTTCTTCACTCATGGTGTCAACGTCCTGCTCAATGTTTCTACCCGACGACGGGCTCCGTTCAGATCGAAGCCCGCTTGCTGACTCTGTGCCTGAGTCAGGGCCTCCTGGTAAAAAGGGATTGCTGCCCTGGCCTGATTCAGATGCTCGAGGCTGACAGCCAGGTTATAGGCGTAGTCCGGGTTCATTTGTTCGGGTCCCTCAGCCTGACTCCGGGCCAGTTGCAGGGCACGAAAATAATACTGCTGGGCATCGCTCCACTGTTGCCGCGATGCATAGAAATTGCCCATGGCATAGGCCAGACTGGCGACCTGCGGATGCAGGTCCAACAGCCGGCGCAATTCACGCTCCTGGGTTGCTGGCCCACCGGCGGGACTCAATTCCAGCAATGCGGCCCGCGCCACCGGATCGGCAGGATTACGGGCCAGCATGCGGGAATAATAGTCCATGGCCTGAGCCGGCTGCTGCTCTGCCACAGCGATGGCCGCCAGACCCAGCAGCGCATCCCGGTGCATGGGGGAATCCGCCAGCGCCGCCTGATAGCGCTGCCGCGCCAGTCCCAGATCCCCACGTTGATAGGCAGCATAGGCCTCATTTAGCAAAGGCTGCAGAGTCGAATCGGCCTGTCGACGGGTAAAATTGATTTGCGCCACCGCCGCAGCCGGCGCTTCAGTGTCTGATTGTGGCTGCACGGCACTGCCGGCAGCTTCCGGGTCGTTGCTGTCAGATGCTGTGGGCGTGACATCTCCCGCATCCGCCAGCGCTTCTTCTGCCGGTGCCTGGCCTGTATTGTTGCTATCGCCTGAGGCGCTTGCCAGGGCAGGTGCTGCTGCTATCTGCTCCGGGTTTGCGGGCAATGCTGCCTGCTCAGCTGGATCAACGGTATCAACAACAGGCATTGGAGCTGACACTGAGGTTTCAGCAGGCAGGGTTGCCAGTGTGGTGAAACGGACAGTGCTATTGCTGTCAGAATCAGTCAGAGACACTGTTTGTTCCGGCTCATCAAGATCAGCTTCATCAAAATTGGCAACCCCGGACGGTTCTTGCTGAACACTGTCCTGATCAAACAGCTCACTCTGTGACTGGTTGACCACATAGTTATCCGGCACGGTGATACCACTGCCGGAATCAGTGTTCAGCATCATCAGTAGTCCTCCGGCCAGCAATAGCAGCACCACGGCGGCCGCCGCGCCCAGCGCCAGCATTTGACGTCGACGCTTGCCGCTGCCTTGCTGTTTGGCAGCGAATACTGAGCGAGCCGAGGCCCGGCTGCTGGCACTGCGCTCCCTGATCCCGGGCGCTTTGTCTGCCAGTGTCAGTTCCGCTGACTTATGCTCCGACTGCCGGGATTCGGCTTTTGTAAAGAAAGGATCTGGACTATCTCCGCCCGACTTGTTTTCGACCGTGAGTTCCAGTTTACTGGTGGACTTGTTGGCCGGAGCCCTTTTACCAGCACTTACTGGAGATTCTGTGCCCAGTCTTCTGTTTAACGCCTCTTTATTTGTCGCAGGCTCTCTATCCGCTGAGGGCTCTTTATCCGCTGAGGGCTCTCTATCCGCTGAGGGCTCTTTATCAGCTAAAGGCTCTCCATCCTCCGAAGCTTCTTTATCTGAGGCAGACTCTATTGAGGCATAAGGTTTTTCTTCAGCGAATGACTTCAGGCTGTCAGGTGACTTGTTTGTCTCAGGCTGTGTCGCAGCCTGCTCGTCGGGCTCGCCGATGAAAGGTTGCCGTGTTGCTGTGGCTTCCTGAGGCGCCAGCTCCAATGCTGATTCACTGGCTGGCGAGCCCTTATCCACTTGCTCCTGAGGCTTCGGTTCTTGTTTGTTTGGCGCATCCGGCTCCTGAAAATCCAGCGGCAGATCGGGGATGCTGCTACCGGACCCCAGGCGACTTGCCGGCGCTTGCGGTGTCGGCGCTACAGGCGGGGTTGGTCTGGCATTCTTTTCCGCTGACGGTGATTCCGCAGGAGTGACCGCTTCGTGGTGGGTGGCTGCGGGCTTTTGTGCTGTTTCAGAGCGCTGCGTCGGCTTTTCGTTGGCAGGGTCCTGCCCTTCCTTCGGAGCAGGACCGGACTCAGCCTTCTTCCTGGACTCCTCGGCCTTGCGCAGCGCATCCATTAACAGGCTCATAATCGATTCTCTAGTCTTGTTCGCTTATTGTTTAACGAAGCGAAGCACCCTGGGCAGCAGCACCTGAAGCAGCGGCAGAAGGCAGGAATTGTCGGTAATTCTGCAGCTCCCCACTCAGGCCGGGTTGGCGAACCACCACCGGGCGGATGAAAATAATCAATTCGGTCTTGATTTTGTTGTCGTCCCGATAATTGAACAGATTGCCAAGTACCGGTACCCGATTCAAGCCCGGCAATCCCGCCACATCGGAATCCACCGTATCCTGCATCAACCCGCCCAGTACCGCGATTTCTCCGCTGTCTACTGTCAATATTGATTCAATTTCCCGGATCTGGATCTCAGGTATGGAATTGACCACCTGGGCGTCAGCCAGGGCCGGATTGGGGTCATCCACGAAACGGATTATGCGGGAGATGGTTGGCCTGACATTCAGGGTAACCTGATCCGACTCACTGATTTGTGGAGTTACGGCCATGGTAAAGCCCACCGGAACCGTATGCACTTCACTGGTATAGGTTGGCGGAATTGCCGGACTGGTGGCTGTCGCCGGAAAGCCTGCTTCTACGTCAATGGTGAAATAAATTTTGCTGTCTACTACCCGCAGCATGGCAGTCTGGTTATTCAGAGCCATCAGACGGGGGCTGGACAAAACCTGGGTATCACCAAACTGCGACAACAGGCTGATGGTGGCATTAACCGCATCAGGACCTGCGCTTTTGTCGATTGTGAGCACATTGGTGGGGGCAGTATCGAGATTGAGGCCGGTCAGTTCCTGACTGAAACTGATCTGGCCGCTGTCGCGAGCCAGCATCGCCCAATCCACACCGGACTGGAAGCGATCGCTGAGATTCACTTCTACCACGGTTGCTTCGATCATCACCTGATACAAAGCCCTGGTGCGAACCGACTCAATAAACTCGAACACTTCTTCATGCTGTCTAGCTGTGGCGCGCACAGTCACCAACCCCGTTTCCGGACTGACCACGACGGGGCTTGGCTCACCCTCTTCTGTTGCACTGCCAATAATTGAAATCAGGTTTGCTTCCAGGGTTTCCCAGAACTGGTTACTGGTGGCCTGATTCAGCACCGTGGTTGAATTATTGGCTTCAGCCGAGCCGGAGTCGCTGCCAACGCCATTGGAGACAGCAGAAGATACGCTCACCGCCGATGAAGAATTTCGCGCCACATTCACATAATCAATGCTATAGCTGCGCAGCTCCGGCTGATCCGGTTGCACCACCAGATAATCATTGCCTTCGAATGACCAGCGAATTTCCACTTGCCTGGCGATTCGCTCCAGAATCTGGGGCAAGGTCTGGTCAATGGCATTGATGCTGACCGAACCACTGATGGCCGAGTGCACGTCAACATTGATATTTGCATCGCGGGCCATGGCAAACAGCAGTTCCCGAACTGGCACGTCCTGCACTACAACTGAATACAGTTCCAGAGGCGCCTCCGGCTGCGGCGGCGTCACCACCGGCAAATCACGCACAATATCAGGAATGTCCTGATTGGTGCGCGGCGCTTCGTCCTGATTCATATGCCGGCCCTGCAATTCGAAATCCGGCTGCTCAGTCGGCGGGGGCAGTGAATCACAGGCCGCCATGAAACTGGCCACCAGCATCCCCGCCAGAAATCTTGTTGCATTCAATTGCATAGAATTACTCCGGAATGAAAGCTGCAACGCTTGAATTGATATTGCATTCAACCGTGCTCATGTTTTGCACGAAGGGCCGGTAATCCTGTATCGGCGCTGGCAATGATTCGATATAGGCCTGGGCCAGGCTGACCCCGGCGAAATTCTTGTGTTTGACTGTCCAGTAGCTGCGATTGCCTTCGCTTGACATGCAGAAATAGGATTCTTCCAGCAAACCGGAAGCCTGCAGTTCCTCAAGAAAACGTTCGGCGAACTCCAGATTCCCCAATTCGCCGGACATAAACTGAATGGTATAGGCCTCGGGGTTGGCCGCACGCAGCCACTCGATAGAGGCCAGCAGTCGCTGCTGGGTCAATGTGTCGAAACCTGACTGGGCCGGCTTCAGAGCAGTTGGCGAGGTTTGTTCCACCGCCTGTTTTTCTGGCAGTAGCGCAGCAGTCATGTCCGCCTGTTCCTGCGGCTCAGCAGTTTGCGGCATTGGCTCGGCAGCCGGCGGCCAGCTATTGGCAGCAAGGGCCAGGGGAGATTCCTTGCTTGCCACCATGGCTGGCAATGAGGAATCAGACCCGGTCGCAGTCGGCATTATGGAATAATCAGTCTGCCCGGCCACACCAACACTGCCCGGCCACAGCACAAAGGCGAGCACTGCGACTGCTGTCAGCACCGCTGCACCAGCCAGACGTGCCGGCCAGAACAGTGCTTTCATCAGTGCTGAGGAATAGTCGCTGTCGCGGATCGCGGCACTGACATGTCGCAGCTTCACCACTGGCGGCACATCCGGACTCAGGTTCTCCGGTGACTCCAGGACATTATCGGCAAATGCTGCCAGCAAGGCCTTGTCCGCCAGAATATTAATGCGCCGGGTAAGACCCCGCGATACTTTTGCAATCAACCATTCAGCCGAGGCTGTAAACAGATGGGGACAGGGACAGCCGGCGGCCCCGAGGCGAAAGCGGATATAGGCCCGGGTTGCCTCGACATCCAGGGGCGACAGATAGAAACTGTGGGTAATACGTTCGCGCAATTGGCGAATATGTCTGGCACTGAGGTTTTTATCCAGTTCAGGCTGACCAAACAGAATGATCTGCATCAGCTTGTCGCGATGGGTCTCGAGATTACTGAACAGGCGAATTTCCTCGAGGGTCTCGACCGGCATGCCCTGGGCTTCCTCGATAATCACCAGCACCTTGCGATTGGCGGCATGCTGTTTCAGCAAATAATTTTGTAGTTGCTGCATCACCAGCAATTTGGAAGTGTCCCGCCGCACCAGCAGTTTCAGCTCGAAGGCGATGGCATAGAGGATATCATCCGGGGAAAGATTGGGATTGGCCAGATAAACCACCTCGGTGGATTCCGGCAATTGCTCTTCCAGCATGCGGCAGAGCATGGTCTTGCCGCTGCCCACTTCACCCACAACCTTGAGAATGCCTTCGCCGGATTCGATGGCATACAGCATGGCATCCAGCACCACACCACGGCCCTCGGCGCCGCCGGAAAAAAACAGTGAAGTATCTGGTGTAATGCGAAACGGATGCCGCTGCAATCCAAAATAATCCAGATACATTGATTTCTCCTGATTCCATTAACAGGCTGCCGGACAAATCGGCAAGCCAGCACAAGGGCCTGGGGGTAAACCAGTTCTAGTCAGTTGTATCGGTCCGAAACCAGAGAAATTGATGGCTGGAGGGGAATAAGCGGGTAAATAAGAGGGCCTGTCTGGCTAAAAGGCAGCCGGTTTCACACAAGCGGCCTTTTCAGCGCGCCTCACCCACTTCAAAATCGCTCAGGACCTGCTCTTCGGCCGCTGCGGCCTGGCGCCATCGCATCAGGGAAGGGTCTTCCAGCATGAACTGGAAGTAATCGTCGGCTTCAGGCCCCAGCTCAGCGCCATAGCTGTAAAAGCGCATCACCACCGGCGCATACATGCAGTCGGCCAGAGAGAATTTGCCAAACAGATAATCGCCACGATCCACAAAGCGGCGCCGGGCCTGGGTCCAGAGGGCATCGATACGGCGGATATCCTGTTCCACCGCCGCCGAAAAGCTCACTTGTTTGCGGGCCCGGCAATTCATTGGTAATTCGCTGCGCAAAGCCATAAACCCGGCATGCATCTCACTGCAGAACGAACGGCACAGGGCCCGGGCTTCACGTCCCACTGGCAGAGCCCTGTTGTCCAGATATTGCTCGTTGAGGTATTCGCAAATCGCCAGAGACTCCCAGACGGTCAACTCCTCGTCGATCAGTACCGGCACTTTCAGACTGGGGGAGTAGCGGGCCAGCTCTTTTTTATAATTGTCGGTGAACAATTTAATGCTGATTTCCCGAAACGGGATTTCGAAATGATTCAGCAACATCCAGGCACGCAGCGACCAGGATGAATAATTTTTACTGCCTATGACCAGTTGCAGACTCATTGCCACTCCGCGACGACGAAAAAACGGGAGGCGCCACTATAGCGGATTAACCCCCGCTTGGCACCTTCGCCGGCAGCTTGCTGCCCACACCCCACACCTCTGCTATCTATCTGTTTTTATTAAATTTATTAACGTCCAGTCAGACAAGATTGCGAATAGACAAAGCCCGGGGCATAGGGTAGCCTCTAGACTGTATCTGACCGGGTACAGCCGGTCTTGCAAGTCCATTATGGATGCTGTAACTGATTGATTTGCAAGGCTTTTGAGGGGGCTGAGTTGATCAGGGCCAACCCGGAAGGAGCAGATAAAACCAATAAGAATCTTTTTCATCAGCGAGGCATAAAATGATAAGAAAAGATGCTGTCTTGAAACGCCTCAGATCTTCGGCCTTGATTGGCCTGGTGATGAGTATCTCCGGAGGCCTGGTGGCCCAGGACACGGTCGAATGGACCACCCTGGGAAATGACTTTGCGCATACCCGCTATTCCCCCGCTTCTGAAATCACCATTGATAACTTCGAAGATCTGGAAGTCGCCTGGGAATGGAGTGGCGCCAGCCTTGGTGCTGTCAGCGGACGCTCAACCCCCAGCTACATCAACGGAACCCTCTATACGGTTGCCGGCCCGCGCCGAAACGTGGTGGCAATCGACCCCAAGACCGGCGAAACAATCTGGTCCTACCGTCTGCCCAATACTCCCCGCTGGGAATATTCCATGCGCGCCGACTACGGCAAGGGTGTTGGCTATGCGGAAATCGATGGCCAGGAAATCATTTACATGATTACTCCCGGTTTTTTCCTGATCGCCCTGGACGCCCAGACTGGCGCTCCCCTCAAGGATTTTGGACGCCCGGTGCCCATCGACGGTTTCCCGGAAACCGGTGTTGTGGATCTGCTGGCCGATCTTGGCCATCCCTATGACCCCTATGAAGGTATCCCGCTGGAAACCGGCTATATCACCGGTTCATCACCACCGATTGTAGTGAACAACACCATTGTTGTCGGCAACTCGGCAGAGCAGGGTTACAATCAGGCTCGTATCGAGAACGTGCCAGGTGACATTCTTGGTTATGATGCCCGCAGTGGTGAGTTCAAGTGGAAATTCAATGTTATTCCACGCCCTGGTGAGTATGGTCATGAGACCTGGGAGAACGATGCCTGGCAGTGGACCGGTGACGTGTCTTCCTGGGCTCCGATTTCTGCCGATGTTGAGAATGATCTGGTATTCATTCCCACCAATGGCGCCACCATCGACTACTACGGTGGTTTCCGTCCTGGTGACAACCTCTTTGGCACCAGTGTGATCGCCCTGCGCGCCAGCACTGGTGAGAGAGCCTGGCATTACCAGACCGTCAAACACGATATCTGGAACTACGACAACCCGATGGCACCCATCGTCATGGACCTGAATATCCCGGGTCAGGGCGTGGTGCCAGCGGTGGCCCAGGTCACCAAGCAAAGCATGGTATACACCTGGAACCGCCTGACCGGTGAACCGGTGTGGCCGTTTGAAGAGCGCGAGGTACCGGCGTCCATAGTACCGGGTGAAGTACTGTCTCCAACCCAGCCCTTCCCCACCAAGCCGGCACCGTTTGACATGCAGGGAGTCTCTCCTGATGACCTGGTGGACTGGACTCCGGAATTGCATCAACAGGCTATCCAGGCCTTCGCCGATTACCAGATGGGCCCGCTATTCAACCCGCCCATCCATCGGGACAATCCACTCGGCAAGCGTTCTGCCATGATCTGCCCCGGTGGTGGCGGTGGTGCCAATATCACTGCACCGGCTGTGGCTGATCCCACTACCGGCATGCTGTATGTGTCTTCACAGTCAGCCTGTTCAGCAGTGCAACTGGTCCCGGGTGAGGAAGCAGACACCCAGTATGAAAAGCCAACCGGCACGACTTTCGCCCGTTATGCCAATGGCCCGGGTGGCGGTGCGCCGCGGCATCCTGCCGGCATTCCGCTGTACAAGCCGCCTTACAGCCGTATCACCGCCATCGATATGAACACCGGTGATCACGCCTGGATGATTCCTACCGGCAACACACCGGATCGGGTTCTGAATAACCCGGCTGTTCAGGGTCTGGACATCGGCAACACCGGTTCAGGCAACCTGGTGCCCATGACCATCACGCCCAACATGCTGGTCTATTCCGACACCGAATCCGACGGCACTCCCATGCTGTATGCCGTCAACAAGGCTACCGGAGAAACTGAAGCCGCCATCGAAGTCCCTGCTCGCAGCCGCTATGGCATGAGCAC
>JALEHB010000158.1 GCA_022763285.1 Pseudomonadales bacterium
ATCCTCCATGGTAATAAATGTGACACCTGCTGCAGTCATGGGGCGCTGCCGGCAGGTGACCAGCCCGGTAACCTTGACCCTGGCTTCATTGTCGCTCTGCTCCAGCTCACTGGCGGTATTGACCCGATAGGCATTCAGATGTTCCCGGAACAGGGCCACCGGATGTCGCCGCAGACTAAAACCATTGCTGCTGTAATCCGCGACGATGTTCTGGCCTTCACTGGCTACCGGTAACAGCACGTCCACACCAAAATCATTGTCGGCGAAAGCCGGGTCAGCAAAGAAACTGAGACTGCCCTGACTCGATTCTGCATCGGGCTTTTCCGTACCGGAGGCTTGCCAGAAGGCACGATGCCGGTCGCCGCTCAAACCCCGCAGGGCGTCGGCAGCGGCCAGGGCTTCCAGATCACGCTTGTTGATACCACTGCGGAACACCAGTTCCTGAATACTGTTAAAAGCACCTGTCGTTCGGGCCTCTACGATGGCCGCGGCGCCCGCTTGCGACAGGCCCTTCACCTGGCGAAAGCCGATACGCAGGCTGGGGGCCAGGGTATGTCGGGCGTGATCAGTCAGTTTTTCAAAGTCATCCGGCAACTCCAGTGTGCAGTCATAGTCGCTGCTGTTGACATCCACAGCTCGCACCTCCACACCATGACGCCGGGCATCGGCAATCAGCTGCGCCGGCGCATAGAAGCCCATGGGCTGGCTGTTCAGCAGAGCACAGCAGAAGGCCGCCGGGTGATAGCACTTGAACCAGGAAGACACATAGGCCAGCAGCGCAAAACTGGCAGAATGGGATTCGGGGAAACCATAGTCGCCAAAGCCCTTGATCTGCCTGAACAGCTGTTCGGCAAAATCCTGCTCATAACCCCGCTCCAGCATGCCCTGCACCAGTTTGTCGCGGTAGGGTTCCAGTCCGCCCTTGCGTTTCCATGCCGCCATGGCCCGGCGCAGTTCATCGGCTTCGCCGCCGCTGAACCCTGCCGCCACCATGGCCAGTTGCATCACCTGCTCCTGAAAGATGGGCACCCCCAGGGTTCGGTCCAGAGCACTGCGTACCGCTTCGCTGGGATAGCTTACTGCTTCCTTGCCATTGCGGCGATTGAGGTAGGGGTGCACCATATCCCCCTGTATCGGGCCAGGTCGCACAATTGCTATCTGGATAACCAGGTCGTAATAGCAACGGGGTCTGAGTCTTGGCAGCATACTCATTTGAGCCCGGGATTCGATCTGGAATACGCCGATGGTGTCAGCCTCGCCCATCATGTCGTAAACCTTCGGGTCTTCCGCCGGTATCTGTTGCATGCTCAGGGGCTTTCTGCAATAGCTGCTCACCAGATCCAGACACTTCTGGATGGCAGTCAGCATGCCCAGGGCCAGCACATCGATCTTCAGCAGTCCCAGGGCTTCCAGATCATCCTTCTCCCACTGGATCACGGTGCGGTCCGCCATGGCGGCATTTTCTACCGGCACCAGATGGGTCAGGGGCCCCTGGCTGATAATAAAACCACCCACATGCTGGGACAGGTGACGGGGGAAACCAATCAGTGACTCGGCCAGGCTGACCAGCATTCGAATGCGTTGATCGGAGTAATCCACTTCCGCATCGGCCAATTGCTCCTGCAGGTCAGACCCCCACCAGTAAATGGATTTGGCAATATGATCCAGCAGCTCATCGTCCAGCCCCAGGGTCTTGCCCACATCCCGGAGAGCGCTGCGGGAACGATAGGTAATGACTGTAGCGGCCAGGGCAGCACGGCCGCGACCGTATTTGTTATAGATATACTGGATCACTTCTTCCCGACGGGCGTTCTCGAAATCCACGTCGATATCCGGCGGCTCATTGCGTTCTTTGGAAATAAAGCGCTCAAACAGGACCTCGACCCGTGCCGGGTCTACCTCGGTAATACCCAGGCAGTAACAGACTGCTGAATTGGCCGCCGAGCCACGCCCCTGACAGAGGATGTGCTGGCGCCTGGCGAAGGCCACCAGATCGTGCACAGTGAGGAAGTAATGCTCATAGCCCAGTTCCCGGATCAGCATCAGCTCGTGTTCGATGATGTCCCGCACCTTGGCAGTAGCGCCGCCTGGCCAGCGCTCACGAATGCCAGCTTCCACCAGTTCCCGTAACCAGCCATGGGCACTGTATCCTTCCGGTACCAGCTCCCGGGGATATTCATAGCGCAGTTCATCCAGGGAAAACCGACAGCGCTCGGCAATAGTGACCGTGGCCTGTAACAACTCCGGGGGATAAAGTTTGGCCAGTTGTTCAGTGCTGCGCAGATGCCGTTGACCATTGCTTTGGCCATCCAGGCCCACTTCATCAATGCGCCGCCCCAAACGAATGGCTGTCAGGGTATCCTGGATGATGCGGCGGCTGGGCAGATGCATCATCACCCCGCCGGCGGCACAAAGGGGAATGGCAAATTTCTCGCCCAGAGCCTGCAAGCCTGCCAGCCGTTGCCGGTCATCACCACGCAACAGCAACTGCACACCAATCCACAAATCCCCGGCAAACAGGCGCCTTAGCCACACCGCCTGACAGGCCAGTTGCTCCGGTGGCTGCTGCAAATCCGGCAACCAGATCAACAGACAATCCCGGGGCAGCTCACTTTCAAACAAGGCCCGATCCAGGCTGTAACTGCCCTTGGCAGATTGTCGCCGGGCACAACTGAGCAAATGGCTGAGCCGACCATAGCCGGCCCGATTAGCCGCCAGCAGCACCAGATGACAACCTTCATCCAGAATCAATTCGCTACCCACCAGCAATTTCAGGCTCTGTGCTTTGGCCGCCACATGGGCCCGCACGACTCCCGCCAGTGAGCATTCATCAGTAATGGCCAGGGCCTGATAACCCAATTCCACTGCCCGACTGACCAGTTCCTCGGGGAAGGAGGCGCCACGCAAAAAACTGTAATTACTCAGGCAATGCAGTTCGGCATAGGCGACCCGGCTGCCATCTGTCCTGATGGGGCCCTGGGGGGGCAATTGCCGTTCTGGCTTTTTTCCGGGGGGATCTGCGGGCATTATGGCATCATCCAAATACTGTATATATATACAGTATTTGGATCAATGCCTGCTGTCAATGCTGGCGTCAGGCCTAATTGGCGTAGATTATCTCGATGGCGTTGAACGTCACATCATCATTCAGCTGCCCGTCCATTGCATCAACGCCGAAAGCGATAATGGATCCTTCTTCCGGCAGCACCGGACTGCCAAACAGACGTGTGGCTGGCAGTTCCACCAGCGGCCCCTGATACGTGGGTCTCACACCAGGCTCAAACTGAAACGTATCCAGATTAAAAGAAGAAACCTCTCCTGCAGGAGTCAGCATCATAATGAACCAGTCCGAAGCGGTGTTACCGAGATCTCCATCCAATTGCAAAAACAGATTGAAATCTATCGATTGATCAGGATCGACTTCCCAGCTTCTGACAGTTTGCCCGGTGGCTGCATTCAATCCGAGCACAGGGGCAGCTATTTGGGAAAAGTGCAGAATCCCTTCATACGCCAGAAAAAGATCGAAGGTGATTGGCAAACCACTGGGCAAAGCCCCGTTCTCGCCGACCTCCAGCTGCAGATCGATACCCTCAGCTGTAAACCCTCCCGAGGCCTTTGTAGAAACACCGGAATATCCGGCAACTGTACTTTCGCCTTCACCGCTTATTTCTCCGGAAGAACTGACCTCAACTTCCACAGGCAAATAGCGCAAGACAGCTGCGCTTTCATTCTGGCCTATCACGAAACGGTTTTCACCTTGCCAGGTAAGGGAGAATTCGCCAAAAGGAATGCTGATGCAACAACTGTGACCCGCCGGGTCTGTAGTGGAAACCTGTGAGACTGGAAAAGAAAAAGGGGTTCCTGGCAGAGATTGCCCCGGTAGTTGGTCTGGCTCCGGTTCTTCACCCCAAAAGTTGACCCCTTCAGGACTCTCCTCAAAAAACTCGAGAAAGAAAAAAACTGTATCTCTACTGAAGGTATTGTCATATGGTTCCGCAGCTTGAGCTGAACCACACAAGCACAACAAGCCAACGACAAATTTAACACCAAGCGAACCGAAGAACGGATTTGGAGTTTCACTATTACCCATAAGTATTTCCCTCTGATACATGACTGCTGTCTGCTGTAGAGGTCCAAGATGGAGGATAGGGCAATTAGTGACAATCCCTGAACTCAGGGGTGGAGCCTCGGGATTCAATCGCGAACAGCCTGACAGAGGGCTAATCTTCTGGACTGAGTCATCAGAAGATCAGCACTGGAGAAGTGTAGATAGCGCCTCGATTAGGGAGAGAGTAGATTCCGGAATTCACAAAAAAGCCGGGCATTGCCCGGCTTTTCAGATCAAACTGCTGAATCCGGGTTTAATTCTCACCCTCGGCTGCCATCTGCTCGGCCCGGCGTTCGCCGCGCAGAATATTTACCATGCCATAATTACCCTCATGGCAGGCGTACTCATAAAGCTGGCCCGCCACTTTGGTCATGGGCACGATAGCGGTGACCTTGTCAGTGAAAGTGCCCGGATCATCCAGGGTCCACTCATAGTTGACAGTGACCGGATCAATGCGGGTAAAGCGTTCGGTCAGCACCTTCTCATCGGAAGTGCCATAGACACTGAAGCTCTGGGTATCGCCATTGAAGTTACGGGTAACCACAACCAGGGTGTCATCCTCGTAATAGCCTTTGGAATCGCCAGTCCATAACTCAATATCATCAGTCAGTTTGGGCATGGCTTCGGCTGAATCATAGATCTGCACAATGCGGGCATCGTGGATCATCTCGGTCAGAATTACCGCGGTGTCGCGACTCTGGAAAATCTGCACATTATTGTTGTACATACTGGGAGTAAACGGCGGGCCGGAGTTGAAGCCGACGATGCAACGCTCGGACAGGCCACGGTCTTCCGGACCGTCCTTGGAGATACCACCCACGGTAAAACGCACCGGACGTTCATCGGGGACATCCGGGCCCAGTCCACCGTACTGAATCTTTACCCCTTCAACCGCAGGGGGCAGACGACCGTTCTCTGGATACACAATATGGGAGGTACGAATATGGTCGGTAATACCGGCACTCTCAACCCAGAAGTCGTTATAGCCACCGGGACTACCCTCGGTCTGGGGAGCCGCCTGGTCAGAGTTGGCATCACGCTCTTCCAGCCTGGCGCGGAGTTCGGCCACCTCTTCGTCAGTCATGAATTGACGGTTGCCATAGCGCTCGGGCCGCTGCATGGGCACATTGGATGAGAAATTCCAGACCCCCTGCAGGTCGGGATGTCCCCAGGCGGTGCGGGGTGTTTCAAAGTCAGAGTCCTGGGCCAGGGCGGGGCTCATCGCCACTACCAGGGCCGAAAGGGTGACTGTTTTCAGGATGTTCATACCTATCTCCAAATTGACGATGCTGCAACGCTAAACTCTTTTCCGGTCAGGGACAACTGCTATTCGCTCACTGACCAGGTCAATGCGGTAGATTCTGAAAACTTGCTGAATCCTTGCCCTGGCTGCCGATGCTGCCTGGTCACGGCACTCGCCTTGGCTTTTCATCCGGCGCGATGAAACGAATCTATAGTTCTGGTTTTGGAAGGTCAGAAAAGGCAAACTCGAAACCATGAAGACTTTATTCAAAAAAGCCCGCATATTTCGTGAACAGGTAAAAGATCGTCAAACGGCCCACTGGGACCTGGATATGCTCAGCCGGGAAGAACTGGAAGCGCTGATGTCTGGGGGTACTCGAAGTGACAGCCCGCCCCCCGGTGAAAACAGTCAGGGTTCGGCCGAACGTAGCGAATAGCAGCCAGATCATCGGCGAGGCGTCACCAACGGCTGCGGGGCAAGGGCCAGAACTGGTCTTACCGGCCTCAGACCAGGCCGGTATTTCCCGCCTGATCGCCGCTTTGCTGCTCGGGGTGCAGATTTCTGCCCAGCCCCTTACGGTCCAGCACCATCTTTTCGTGCAGGCCCTTGATCAGTTGGCTGCCACGCTTTTCACAGAGAAAGGGCAGAAAAGCATGCACCAGACAACACAGGGCAGCCCACAGCAGGGTCAGTGAGAAACCCAGAGCATGCGTCAGATGCTCAAAATAGGATTCTTCCACTTCATCCAGATGTCGTCTCAGGGCTTTCATAGCGCGTTGCACTCTCCGTCTATACCGTTAGTTCTGTGAATTGAGTCCGTAAACTCAACTCATGTCGCTGTACGGGATTGAGTGTAACAATGTGCCATGGGAAATTTTTTGCTATTTTTGCGTCTAAACGGACTTTTCGGGCATAATATTTCTAATAAATTACATATATAGGAATACAGTTCTACTATTACACCTATGGACAGAATAGATCGCAAGATTCTCGAACTGCTGCAGCAGAACTCCCAACTCTCCACCGCGGAGATAGCCGATCAGGTGGGCCTGTCCACTACCCCCTGCTGGCGGCGCATCCAGCGCCTGGAAGAGAAAGGCATCATCGCCAGCCGGGTGGTATTGCTGGACCGGGAGAAAATCAATCTGGGTACCGATGTGTTTATCGCGGTGAAAACCAATCAGCACAATTGGGACTGGCTCCAGGATTTTTCCCGCAAGGTGGCAAAATTTCCCGAAGTGGTGGAGTTCTATCGCATGGCGGGGGAATCGGACTACCTGCTGCGGGTGGTGGTGCCGGATATCAAGGCCTTCGATGCCTTTTACAAAAAGCTGGTGCAAAGCACCGAACTGGCCGACGTGTCCTCCAGCTTTGCCATGGAACAAATCAAGTACACCACCGCCCTGCCATTGCAATACAGCCAGATTGACTGAAACTCAGGGCATGGGAATTTCCAATGCCTCCGGTACAGCGTAGCCACGCTGTACCGCCGGACGACTGGCAACCCGCTTATACCAGTCACAGACATTGGGATAGTCGGTAATGGCAATCTGCTGCCACTCGAAGCGGGAAATCCATGGCCAACTGCTGATGTCCGCGATGGAATAGTCGCCGGCAATATACTCACGTCCTTCCAGCTGCTTCTCCAACACGCCATAGAGCCGTTTGGTTTCATCGCCATAGCGCTTGGCAGCATAGTCCGACTTGCCGGGATTGAATTTGAGAAAGTGGTGAGCCTGGCCTGCCATTGGCCCCAGGCCACCCATTTGCCACATCAGCCATTGCAGTTGCTGCCAATATGCCTCACCGCCGGGCGCCATCAGCTTGCCGGTCTTGTTTGCCAGATACATAAGAATTGCACCTGACTCCATTAAGCTGGTACCGCTGTCATGATCGACAATAGCAGGAATCTTGTTATTGGGGCTGATGCGCAGAAACTCTTCCTGAAACTGATCCCCCTTGATGATATCAATGGGAATCACCCGGTAGGGCAGCTCCAGCTCTTCCAGCATGATGGAAACCTTGCGTCCGTTCGGGGTACTCCAGGTATAGAGATCAATACTTGCCTGCTCAGCCATGACAGCGTCCTGCTCCTGTTATTGAATTGCGCCGGGGCGATGTTAACGAATGCGAGCCCGGACTGGCCAGACTCTGATGCAAGTGACCGGCCATGACCGGCTTTCATTGCCCCCCATGCTGAATATTTGTATGCTGGAAGCTTCCAGTCCCAAGACCTGATGACTCATGTGGACTCACCGTTCTTACTGTCTCGCCGGTCTGTTGTCCTGCATTCTCTTATCCGGCCCACTCTCCGCCCAGTCTGCGGCCTTTCCAGACGCTGCTAATGCTGGCACCTGGCCCAATGCCTATGCGGATATCCGTGCCGGTCAATTGCTGGAGTCGGCCACTGCCCTGCTGGAATCCGCCCAGGCCAATGCAGCCCAGCAGGCGCTGCTGGAAGCCTTGCAGGTAATCCGTGTCAACCACGGATTACGTGATCATCGCCAGATCCAGCCCCTTGCCTTGCTGATCGAATCCCAGTTTCAGCAGGGCCGCTGGGACAGTGCCGATGATCAGATCGCCTATTTTCAATGGGTAAATAACGCCAATCAGGCACTGGACTTCCCTGCCTATCTGCGCGGCAGCCAGACACTGGCCGACTTGCTGCTGGAGGCATCCGCCGATCCTGCCAATCCCCAGGCCGTACGTTATCTGGTTGCGGCCAGAAATCTGAACTGGCGCACCATTACTGCCATTGAGCAGCGTCTGGGACGCCA
>JALEHB010000159.1 GCA_022763285.1 Pseudomonadales bacterium
GCCGGGCCAGGATCTGCTCGATCACTTCCCCGATTTCGATCACCGTGTCCTGGTTGTCAACCTGAATAATGGCCTCGTGCAGTTCCACGGTTTCCGATTCCACACCGCCGGCGGTCTGTCTTGTGGTGGTTTCACCGAAGCGGCTGCGTACCGAAGTAATGGGCATGAAGACACGACTGGGGGCGGCATTGGAACTGCCGGCCTGATTCTGACCGAGATTGGAGAAGCCTTCCGACTCCATGATGCCGACGATGTTGTAGTAGTCACCATCGATCCGCAGGGACTGCCCCAGCGGATTGTCGATGGGAAACAATTGCTGCGAAACTTCATCGCTGAGCACCACCACATTGGCGTGATCCCGCAGCTCGGACTGGGAGAAGAAGCGCCCTGCCCGCAAGTTATAGTTACGGGACACCGGATAGTCGACCGAAGTGCCGACGATATCGGTGTTCATGCTGCGGCCCAGATTCCAGACGTTTTTCTTGACGATGCGCGAGGCGATGACATTGGTGACACCGGGAATGGTGGCCTGGATACTGCGGATATCCCCTTCGGTGAGGCCATAGACAATGGCCTGGGGCGGACCGAAGCCCTGATTGGAACTCTGCTCCACCTCCACCGGCTTGACGCTCTTGAGCAGGATATTGCTGGCTCCCAGATCGCGAAATTGTTGCTGCGCTTCGAAGCTGGCACCTTCACTGACCGCCAGCATGGCAATCACCGCCGCCACGCCGATAACAATGCCCAACACCGTGAGCAGGGAACGCAGGCCATGGCTGACGATACTCTTCAGCCCTACTTCGGTAATTTTCCGGAAACGCTGGAAATTAAAGCCACTGTGGGGACGGGCAGCGATGGCGGGCCGGCCCTGGCTGGCATCAAGACTCAGATCGCTCATCACTCTCTACCTTGCCATCCAGCAGGCGAATGCGCCGGTGGGATCGCTCTGCCAGCTCATCAGAATGGGTCACCATGATCAGGGTCTTGCCCTGGGCATGCAGCTCGTCGAACAGATTGAGAATTTCCGCGCCGGAGCGGGAATCGAGATTACCGGTGGGTTCATCGGCAAGAATAATCAGCGGATCCACCGACAGGGCCCGGGCAATGGCCACCCGTTGCTGCTGTCCACCGGACAACTCATAGGGCTTGTGCCCGACCCGGTCCTCAAGGCCGACCCGGGCCGCCAGATGCATGGCAATCTCATGGCTGTCCGCTTCGGAGTAGCCCTGATAAAACAGGGGCATTTCGATATTCTCCAGCACATTGAGCTGCTGAATAAGATTATAGGACTGAAAAATGAAACCGAGCCGGGCGCCGCGAATGCTGGACAGGTCATCATCATTCATCTGCGAGGTGTCTTCATCTCCCAGATAGTATTTGCCGCTCGTTGGCTGATCCAGGCAGCCGAGAATATTCATCAGGGTAGACTTGCCGCAACCGGAAGGACCCATGATGGAAATATAGTCACCGGCATAAAAATCCAGACTGATGCCATGCAATACCTGCACGGCCATCTGCCCCATGGTGTAGGTCTTGCGAATATCCTCCAGGCGGGCAACGACTTCGCCATCGCGGGCCATGACACCGGGCGGTACGGCCGGTGAATCCGATTCTGGCTTGCTGTCGAGCCTGCTCATATCAGGATATCCGCGGACTAATTGGAAGCGAGTTCGGCAAGCTGATCCTGAGGTGCCAGGAGTAATACTTCTTCACCGGCCCGCAGACCGCTGCGAACTTCAATAAAGGATTCGGAAAAAGTCCCCACTTCCACTTCTCTCACTTCCGGCGCGCCACCGTTGTCCACATAGACTACGCGCCTGTCTCCCACATAGGACACGGCCTGCAGAGGCACGTAGACCACATCCGCCAGACTGTCCACCAGAATCTCCACCTCGGCACTCATGCCCGGCCGCAACCATTCATGAACACCATCGATCTTGATGGTGGTGGGATAGACCTTCAGATCGGGATTCATGAAAGAATTGGTGGAGTCTGCCACTACCGCCACCTTGGTAACCACACCGGTCAGGCGCTGATCAGGAAAGGCATCGATACTGATGGCGGCCTTCTGACCCACCGCCACACGCTGCACCGCCGACTCGTGAATATTCACCTTTACCGCCATCTCGCGCATATCAGGGATGGTGAGGATGGCCTGGCGCTCGCGCACCGTGGCACCCTCCTGGATGGCTTCCTGATTGCTGCTGCGAAAACGTGAACGGTTCTGGTCCGAGCCGCCATAGACCACCAGCCCCGGGCGCTCGGCACGAATGGTGGCCAGTTCGATCTGTTCATTCACATCCGCCAGCTTGACCCGTTCCAGATTGAATTTTCGCTCGGCAGAACGGAAACGGGCCCGTTGCTGCGCTTCCTCGGCGACGTTATCGATCAACTGGCGCTGATAAGCCATCACGGCATTTTCATAATCCGACAGTTTCTGCTCGGCTTCCTTGGGAAAGGTGTACTGAATATAAAGACTGAGCGCTGTCTCTTTTTCCTGCTGCTTGTTGGAGGCCTTGTTGAGGTTCAGTTCCTCCGCTTCCAGCTCGGTAGGGGTAATAAAGCCCCTGTCTTCGAGGCGACGCTGGCCTTCGATACGATCCTGGGCCAACAGGTATTCTTCCTGGGCCACTTGCAACTCATCCAGCAGGGCCCGGAGTTGCTGCTTGGCCTCGCCATCTTCCAGTTGCTGGATGTCGGCATACTGGGTGAAATCCAGGCCGGCGCGGATTTCCATATAGGAATCATCCATCATCAGGGAACTGCTGACCTCAGCAGGATTGCTCTCCACCGGCTCCAGAGTGAGAGTGCCAGGCTCATCGGCAGCAGCCAGATCGGCCGATTCTGTAGTCGGCAGTGCGGCATCCGGGGCACGACCACCGGCACCGCCACGGCCAGGGAATCCCCCTTCGGCAAAACGCTGCATTCGCTCCAGCATTTCAGGCGGAATCTCGCCATTGTTCTGGGCCATCATCTGCCGCAGTCGCTCCTGCACCGGCGGCGGCAGGGAATCAATATCAAGCGCCTGGCTGCGGTTGCTGTCAGTCGGGGTAGTGTTCGCGGGCAGCGGAACCGCGGCGGGTTGTTGCTGGCTGGCGAGTTGCGCCGCTTCCGCCTCTGCCAGGCGCCGCTCAATCTCCAGCTCCGCAATGATGTCAGTGACAATATTGGCACCGAGAAATTTTTCAAAATCCAGACGGGCAAAGCGCATATTCTGACGCGCTTCATTCAGCTCTGTCATATTCTGGTTGAGCTGGATTTCATACTCGGCCTTCTGTTCTATATAACTAGCCTCGGCCGTCTCCACGGCAATTTCCTGATTAAGCTTTTCATCCACCAGTTGCGCAGTGTCCAGTTCCACCAGCACTCTGCCGGCGGCGACATCGTCTTCCGTGACCCGGTATCCCTCTTCCACAATGCTGAGAATTTTCACCCCTTCCCGGCCCTTGACCAGGGAACGGATTTCCTGGGATTGCAGGGCTTCCAGGTTTCCGCCTTCCAGCACTGTAATATCCAGATCGCCACGGCGCGCGGTAAAGGTGACACTGCCGGCTCCGGAATCGGTGGCACCACCACCCAATAGCAGCAAGGCCAGCACCAGCACGCCGGCGCCACCGGCCAGGCCATACCGAACCGGACGGCTGGCCTGCAGGTATTGCTCACGCCAGGACCCCAGGCGGGCACGAACGGGGGCAGGGATTTTCTCACTCAACCCGACCAGGGTTTTGCGAATCGATTGATTATCGAGGCTCATCAACACCTTCCTCCCATTGACCGGAATCGTCGACATAGAGCAGGCCTACATCGCGCCAGAATTCCAGTTTGGCTGTATTATGATCCACTATTGAACTGATCAGTTCAGTTCTCGCGGCAGTAAGGTCGTTCTGGGAATCGACAGTATCCTGGATATCCCCCAATCCAAGCTCTGCCCGTAATTCTGCTTCTTCAACCCGGCGCTCATTGATTTGCACACTGGTAAGACTGATGTCATAGCTCTTGCGTGCTTCGTTCATGCGACGCCAGGCATCCACCACCTCCAGCACCACACTGTCCTGGGCCAGCAGGTAGTTGCGGCTGGCCGCCTCATAATCGATCAGGGCACGGCGATAGTCATTGCGCTCGGCTTTGGTATCCAGCGGCAGTTCCAGATTGAGACCGGCGCTGTAGACCGCATTCTCGAAATCCAGCTCAGCCAGACTGTTATCCGGCGAGTCTGGCACGGCGGCGACAAAACTGAAATCCAGGGCTGGCAGCAAGGCATTGGCAGCCACGTCGATACGACGGGCCGCATCCTGTACCCGATCCAGTTCAGTATACAGATCGAGACGGGTTTGTACTGCCAGCTGGATGGCCTGTTCCAGATCGATATCGGGGCTGGCCATGCCGGTTTCGCTGATCAGCTGCATTTCATTGTCATCCAGCATGATATTGTCGCTGGCACTCAGGCCCAACAATATCTTGAAATCATCCAGACTGCGCTTGTAGCGGGTAATGGAGGACGTCCAGCGCAGATCCGCCTGCAGGGCAGATTGCTCCAGACGTCCCACCTGCAACAGGGTGCGCAGGCCTTCCTGCTGAAAGGCCTGCTCCCGCTCCAGGGACAGATTATTGGCATTGAGGCCGGCGTAGTTATTGCGGGCGGTTTCCCGGGCCAGCAGCACCGAGTAATAGATTGAGGCAATGCGAACCGCAAACTCCTTGCGGTAGCGGGTGAAGTCCCGCAACTGATAAAGCAGATCCCGCTCGGCCTGCATCAGGGCCTCGGTTTCAACGGCCGACCCGAAATCCCGCAGCAGGGGCTGGGTGAATGAGCCAATCAGGGCGCTGCTGCTCACTTCGTCCAGATCGCCGGTCAGGAAACGGGTCAGATTGCTGGTGAGATTCAGGGCAATGGCGCCACCTCCCTTGAGCAAGTAGCGCGCCCCCAGACTGGTGCCGGCATCTACAGTCTCCACCGTGGAAACCGGACGCATGCCGGTCAATGCCTGCATGTCCTGGACAAACTGGTCTTCGGCATCCCATTGATACTCCGCCCCGGCCCCGGCGGCAAAGGTCGGGGTATAGCGATAGCGATCAAAAGTAAGCGACAGCGCTTCCAGATAAAGCCGTTCTTTCTGGTTCTGGTATTCCCGGGCATGCTGGAAGGCCAGATCCAGAGCCGCATTAAGACCGATAATGCGAGCCCCCAGTTCACTGTCAGCCTCGGCATCCAGAAACTCAAACGACGCGTTATTGACCGGGAAACCACTGAGATCCACCCTGCGCGGCTCATCAATCACCACCGCATCGGTCATGCCGGGCACCTGGCTGGCCTTGCCGGCAATGGCAGCATAGCTTTCCCGATCGGCACTGGCCTTGTAATCATTGCTGCTACAGGCAGACAGGCCCAGCAGAGCACAAAGCAGTACAGTGCAAGGTTTTTTAATTAGTGATGTAAACATGGGGCGTTCAGGCACTGACAGCATGAAAACCCCGATTATACGCCCCAAAGCGGGAAACCCGTCGCTCATTAGCGATCAAGCGAGATCAGCATACGGGGGATATCATTATGATTTTGCGATTTTTTTCCTTACCATAGCGATTCGATCGAAGGCCGTGGCCTGAATTGGCCCGCCGGTGACAACAAATTTGCCCTTTTTGGCAGTTTTCGGGCCCCTGCCCGGTCCTCTTCAGGGGAATGCAATGCCAAAAATCCCGCCCAGCAGGAGTATTTTATGATCCGCAGTAACGTCTTGAAGGATTGGTTTCATGCCTTGAGCGCTGTCCTGGCGCTGGCCCTGGTGACTGCCTGTAGTGAACCGGCCCAGAATACCGCCCCGGAGCCTGTTGCCAGCGAGGTTGGAAGCGAGACAGAAAGTGCTCCCGGCTATCGCCGTCTCAACAGCCCCAATCCCGATGACCCCCTGGCTGCCCATATTTTCGAGTTGGATAACGGCCTGCAGGTTTACCTCACCGAGAATCATGAAGAACCGGTTTTCTACGCCGAGATCGCGGTGCGTGCCGGCAGCAAACATGACCCTGCCGATGCCACGGGCCTGGCCCATTACC
This sequence comes from Pseudomonadales bacterium, assembly GCA_022763285.1. Taxonomy (GTDB): domain Bacteria; phylum Pseudomonadota; class Gammaproteobacteria; order Pseudomonadales; family Pseudohongiellaceae; genus UBA9145. The sequence continues at coordinate 6,049 of JALEHB010000159.1, forward strand.
TGGAGCACTTGCTGTTCAAGGGCAACCGTAACCTGGGCACATTGAACTACGAGGCCGAGAAACCCCATCTGGATCGTATTGTCGAACTCTATGAAGAACATTTCGACAGTACCGACCCCCAACGCCGTGCCGAGATCTATGCCGAGATCAATGCCGAAGCACAACTGGCCGCCCAGTACGCGGTGCCCAATGAAATCGACAAGCTCTACAACAGCATGGGTGCCTCTGGCCTGAATGCCCACACCTGGCATGAAGAAACTGTCTACAAGGTCAGCGTGCCTTCCAACCGCCTGGAGCAATGGGCGGTCATTGAATCAGACCGTTTTATCAATCCGGTATTCCGCCTGTTCCATACCGAGCTGGAAACCGTCTATGAAGAAAAGAATCGCACTCTGGACAATCCCGGCCGCATCATCGGCACCGCCGTGGACCAGCTGCTGTTCAAACAGCACCCCTACGGACAACAAACTACCATTGGCACGGTTGAGCATCTGAAGAATCCGTCTCTGGTTTACATTCAGGATTACTTCGACCGCTACTATGTACCCAATAATATGGGCATCTTTATCAGTGGTGATATCGAAATTGACAGCACGATTGAACTGATCGCCGAGCACTTCAATCGCTGGGAACCCAAACCAGTGCCTGAAGTAGGCCCCTGGGAGGAAGAACCCCTGCAAGGGGCAGAGCGGGATGTGGTGCAGTACCCCGGTCAGGAACAGGTCAGTCTGGCCTTCCGTACCGCCGGTAACAGCAGCCCCGACAAGCCGGCCCTGATTCTGCTGGATATGATTCTGGACAACCGCACCGCCGGTCTGATCAACCTCAACCTCAATCAGCAACAACTGCTGAGTGAAGCCGGTTCCTCACCCCTGTTCCTGAATGACTACGGCGTTCAGAACCTGTACGGCGTGCCCAAACAGGACCAGAGTCTGGAAGAAGTGGAAGAGTTGCTGCTGGCTCAACTGGAGCTGATCAAGGCAGGCGAATTTGAAGACTGGATTCTGCCAGCCATCATCAATGATTTCGAAAAGAACGAGAAAGCCAGCCTCGAGTTCAATGCAGCACGGGTGAACAACATGCGCCAGGCTTTTATCGAAGGCGCTGACTGGGATCATTACATCGGCGAGCTGGATCGCATGAGCGAATTGACCAAGGACGATGTGGTGGCAGTGGCCAACAAATACTTCGCCGATGACTATGTGGCGGTCTACCGGGTCAATGCGCCGGCAGACATTCCGCCGGTGGAAAAACCGGCTATCGATCCCGTGGCAATTGACCCCAGCCGGCAATCGGAATTTGCTGCCTCGGTTCTGGCCATGGAATTCGACCCCATCGAACCGGACTATGTGGTCGCCGATGAAGACTATCGGGTAGTGGAATTCGCCGATGGCGTGGAGCTCTACTATGCCCCCAATCCGCTCAATGACCTGTTCAGTTTCTCGGTCAATATCGAGGTGGGCACCGAGTCCAACCAGTACCTGAGCATGGCTTCACAATTGCTGGAAGTGGCTGGCACCGACAGCATGAGCAATGAAGAACTGCAAAAAGAATGGTATCGCATGGGCAGCAACTTCCGTTTTGGCAGCGGCGAGAATGCCTCGGGCATGGCCCTGAGCGGACTGGATGATCAGTTCGAGAACAGCCTCGATCTGATGATGGATCTGCTCAATAACCCCAGCGCCGATCCCATGACTCTGGAACAGCTCAA
>JALEHB010000160.1 GCA_022763285.1 Pseudomonadales bacterium
CATGCCCAGTCGTTGCAGCAGGCCCGGCAGGGAAAAGGGGTCGGCAGCGAGATTGCCGCTGAACTGCGGGTTGTTGTTGAAGTTGGCCACGCTGACTTCACCCTGCAGCAGCAAGGGTGTCACGGTGAAGGCCAGGTTATTGAAGTTCAGGTTGCCCTGATTGAGATCGACAATCACATTGCTGCGCAGGCTCATGGGCACCGGCTCGCCCATGCCGTCGTTCTCAAAATCGAAATCCAGCTGGATATCGAAGGGTCGGCCATTGATATTGGTGTCGCGGCTGTCGAGATTGAAATTGGCAACCTGATAGCGACTGCCGCTGCTCAGGTCCTGATAGTCGATGGAAGTGTTGTTGATGCTGATGCGGTCAATGACCAGTTCGCTGAAATCTGAAGAACCGCCGCTCTCGCTGCCGTCTTCGCTGACCATCTCGCTAAGCTTGTCGCTCTGCCAGATGGAATTGCCGTCGGCGGTGATGTAGTAATTGACGTGGAAATCACTGGCCAGCAGCTCTTCCACCACAATGCGCTCATTGAACAGCTCACGGAAATTCACTCGCAGGATAACTTCCGAGGTAGACATCAGCTCCTGACGCTGGCCCGGATTGCTTAGCCTGACGTCACTGAGGGTAATACCCAGGGTTGGGAAGAACTCCACGTCGAGATCGCCAGCAATAGTGATGTCATAGCCAGTGGCCTCCGCCACGGCCTCCTCAATTGTGCTTCTGTAATCGGCATTGCGGACATAATAAACAACGCCGACAGCGCCAATGAGAATGAACAAAGCCAGCAGGGCAATGATTTTCAGCAGGATTTTCATGTCTTGGTGATCAGAACCTGGGTAACAATCCGGTTTTTGGGATGGGGCGGGCTACAGGGCCCGGCAAATAGTCGTTAACGGACATAAGTGTAGCTGATCACCGGAAACGGTGCATCCTGCGGCTTTTCCTGAGGGTGGCCGGGCATTATAATGCGGGCTTTTCTCAAACCGGGACTCTCCATGAGTAACAGCAGCGCCTCAGCGCCTGCCACAGGCGGCCGTTCGGCCACTGTCGAGCGCAACACCAAGGAAACCCAGATCAGTATTTCCCTCAATCTCGACGGTAGCGGCGAGCTTGATGTGGAAACCGGTCTGCCCTTTCTCGACCATATGCTGGACCAGATTTCCCGCCACGGCCTGATTGATCTGAAAATCAGGGCCACCGGCGATCTGGAAATCGATGCGCACCACACCGTGGAAGATATCGGTATCACCCTGGGTCAGGCCATGAACAAGGCCCTGGACAAGACCGGTATTCGCCGCTACGGCCATGCCTATGTGCCTCTGGATGAGGCGCTTTCCCGGGTTGTTATCGACTTCTCCGGGCGTCCCGGCCTGGATTTCCATGTCCAGTTTGCCAAGGGCACGGTGGGCAATTTCGATGTGGACCTGTTCCATGAGTTCTTCCAGGGTTTCGTCAATCACGCCCTGGTGACACTGCATATCGATAATATTCGTGGCAAGAACGCCCACCATCAGATTGAAACCATATTCAAGGCCTTTGGCCGGGCGCTGCGCATGGCTGTCGAAGCCGATCCGCGTCAGCAGGGCGTTATCCCTTCCACCAAGGGCACGCTCTGATTGTCAGGCAGAGACGAAAGTAGTCACGCAGGCAGTTGCGCGGGCAGTCATCCAGGCAATAATGCAGACAAACTATGAATAAAGTCGCCATCATCGATTACGGCATGGGCAATCTCCATTCTGTTGCCAAGGCCGTGGAGCATGTCGCTCGTGAATCAGGGCAGACTGTTGAAGTCACTGTGTCAGCCGATCCCGCCAAAATAGCCGAGGCCGATCGGGTGATCTTTCCCGGTGTTGGTGCCATTCGCGATTGCATGGCGGAAATCCGGCGCCTGGATGTGGGGCAGATGGTTGAGAATGCCATGAAGTCAAAGCCGGTGCTGGCCATTTGTGTGGGCATGCAGGCCTTGATGGAGCACAGTGAGGAAAATGGCGGAGTGGAATGCCTGGGTTTTCTGAAGGGGCAGGTGAAATATTTTGGCAGTGATTTGACCGACGCCGCAGGACAGCGACTGAAAGTGCCCCATATGGGCTGGAATCAGGTGCGTCAGCAAACCGGGCACCCGCTCTGGCAGGGAATTCCTGACAACAGCCGCTTTTACTTTGTGCACAGCTACTATGTGGATGACGTGGATGCCGACAAGGTCACCGGTGTGTCTGAATACGGCCAGCAGTTTGTCGCCACACTGGCAGCGGATAATATCTTTGCCACCCAGTTTCACCCGGAAAAGAGCCAGGTCGTGGGCCTGACTCTGCTGGGTAATTTTTTGGCCTGGGATGGCTCGCGCTAGCGCCACCCGGCAGGAGAGAATGGATACGACTATGTTGGTAATACCCGCAATCGATATCAAGGACGGCCAGTGCGTACGCCTGCGCCAGGGCCGAATGGAAGACTCCACAGTATTCGGTGATGACCCGGTATTGCAGGCCGAAAAATGGTTGCAGCAGGGGGCCCGCCGCCTGCATATCGTCGATTTGAACGGCGCCTTTGCCGGAACCCCGGTCAATGCCGAAATCGTGACTGCCATCACCCGGAAGTTTCCGGAATTACCGGTACAGATAGGCGGTGGCATTCGCAATCTGGACAGCATCAAATTCTATCTCGATGCCGGTGTCAGTTATGTGATTATCGGCACCGCCGCTGTCAAGGATCCTGAGTTTGTGAAGCAGGCCTGCAAGGAATTCCCTGGCAAGATTATCGTTGGCCTGGATGCGGTGGGTGGCATGGTGGCCACCGAGGGTTGGGCAGATGTGTCCGAGCAATCGGCGGTGGAGCTGGCCCGCTTGTTCAGCGATGCCGGAGTAAGCGCCATCGTTTATACGGATATTGACCGCGACGGCATGATGCAGGGCGCCAATATCGAAGCCACGGTGGAGCTGGCGGAGAATTCCTCGATTCCGGTTATTGCCTCCGGAGGCATTGCCAAACTGGGGGATATTGTCGATCTCAAGGAAGCCGCAAAACACACTGGCGGTGGTGGCATCATGGGGGCGATTACCGGGCGGGCGATTTATGAAGGTCGCCTCGATCTGGCTGAAGCCCAGCGCTACTGCGATCAGGATTAGGAGTCCAGACAAAGATTATGGGACTGGCGAAACGAATTATCCCCTGTCTGGACTGCGACAAGGGCCGGGTGGTCAAGGGTGTGCAGTTTGTCGATATCCGCGATGCCGGTGATCCGGTGGAGGTGTCCAAGCGCTACTGTGACGCCGGTGCCGACGAAATTACCTTTCTCGATATCACCGCCAGCCATGAGGCGCGGGATACTACTGTCGATACCGTTAGTGCCATTGCCGGACAGGTGTTTATTCCCCTGACCGTGGGCGGTGGCATACGCAGCCTCGATGATATTCGCACCATGCTCAATGCCGGTGCCGACAAGGTGGCCATCAATACCGCCGCGGTAACTAACCCGGAATTTGTGCGCCAGGCGGCCGAGCGATTTGGCTCCCAGTGCATTGTGGTGGCGGTCGATGCCAAGCGGGTCAATGCGGAGGGCGAAGCACCGCGTTGGGAAATCTTCACCCATGGCGGGCGCAAGCCCACCGGACTGGATGCCATCGACTGGGTCAAGCGTATGGTGGACTACGGTGCCGGTGAAATTCTGCTCACCAGTATGGATCGCGATGGCACCAAACAGGGTTTCGACCTGGAACTTAACAGGGCTGTCAGCCGCGCCGTGCAGGTGCCCATCATTGCCTCAGGTGGTGTCGGCAATCTGGAGCATTTGGCCGAGGGGGTTCTGCAAGGCGAGGCAGATGCAGTACTGGCTGCCAGTATCTTTCACTTCCAGGAATATACGATTCCCGAGGCAAAAGCCTATATGGCTGACAAGGGCATCGAAGTCAGGCAGATGCCCGCCAGTAAAGACTAATCGTTGTTCTGGGCAAAGGAGCCGGCAGGGCGAGCCCTGGCCGGTTTGAAGGCATTGATGCCCTTGAGCACGTTCAGCGCTTCATTGAGCGGATAGTCTGTTACCAATACCTCTTCGGCCGAGATCAGTGCCTCGCTCATTTCCGCATTGCTGTCCACTTCCTCGGTGCCGGATTCCGCTTGCAGATGCCCCTGCAGATCAGACTCGCTGTACTGACCGACACTGCGTGAGCGGCGGGTAACAAAGGCATCATCCACTTCGATATCCGGCACGATGCCCTGGGCCTGAATGGAGCGGCCACTGGGGGTGTAGTAGCGGGAGGTGGTGAGTTTCAGGGCCCGGGTTTCATCCAGGGGCAGGACGGTTTGCACCGAGCCCTTGCCAAAGCTCTGGGTACCCATGATGATGGCGCGGCCGTGATCCTGCAAAGCACCGGCCACAATCTCCGAGGCCGAGGCCGAACCATTATTGATCAGCACCACGATCGGTACATCTACCGCCAGGGTGTCACCGCGGGTGGCGGAGAACGACAGGTCATTGCCATCCAGGCGTCCACGGGTGGAGACGATATCGCCTTCATCGATAAACAGATCCACTACTTTCACCGAGGCCTGCAGAACCCCGCCGGGGTTGTTGCGCAGGTCCAGGACTATGCCCTTGAGATCGCCATGCTCGGCCAGTATTTCCTGTAGTTCCTCTTCCAGGTCCGTGCCGGTGTTGGCGCGGAACTGGGCGATACGCAGATAGGCGTAGCCCGGCTCCAGCATGGTGCTGCGCACACTGGCGATGGAAATCACTTCGCGGACAATGGTCAGGTCGAAAGGCTCAACACCCTGACGGGAAATGGTGACAGTCACCGAAGTGCCCGGCTCACCCCGCATCATATTGGCAGCTTCTTCCGGCAGCAGTTCCCGCAGGGGATGATTGTCGATGGCAATAATCAGATCGCCGGCTTCGATGCCGGCCCGGTCTGCCGGGGTGTCATCGATGGGGCTGATTACCTTGATATAACCGTCTTCCCGGCCCACTTCGATGCCCAGGCCACCGAATTCACCGGTGGTGGTTTCCTGCAGCATTTCATAGTCGCTGTCAGACAGATAGGAAGAATGGGGGTCCAGGCCACCCAGCATGCCGCGAATGGCGTTTTCCAGCAGAGTCCGGTCGTCAATTTCTTCCACATAGGCGCGGCGAATACGTTCCAGTGCCTCGGTGAACATGCGCACTTCTTCCAGGGGAAGAGGCAAGAGTTCCGGCTCGGATTGCTGGGCCAGTGCTTGCGGCGTGAAGGCCAGGCCCGGTAATGCCAGAAAGCCGAGCAGACACAATGCTGCCAGAGGGCGGGAAACGGTCAGGTTAAACGTCATGTGGGGGTTCCTGCTTGGTAAATGCAACCAGACTGTGATTTAAGCTCAATGGTTTCAGTTTATACCAGGATTGGCAAATAAGGCTGTGGCCGGGCCCGCGCTGTTGCAAAACACTACAATTACGCCAGCGCCGATCGATCTGCCGGAAACAGCGGTCCGGACCAGAGAAGATCGCGCTTGAACGAGAGAAATCAAGCTTGTCAGGGCAGCGAAGCGGTGGCTTGAGCCAAAATTATGCTGATTAGCTGTCCTGCAGCCAGTCAGCGGGGTCCAGCGCCTGGCCGTTGCGGCGGATCTCGAAGTACAAACCCGGGCTATTATTGTCACCACCAAGGCCGGAAGTAGCCAGAATATCACCCGCATCCACCCAGTCGCCGGCATTGGCGGACAGGGCTTCATTGCGTCCATACAGGCTCATATAACCATTGCCATGGTCGACGATAACCAGCAATCCGGCGCCCCTGAGCCAGTCGGCAAACACAACATGGCCCGGATGAACCGCCCGCACCGGTGAGCCCGGTGAGGCGCCGATGACAATCCCCTGGCGCAGCAAACTGCCACCGCCATAACTGCTACCAAATCGGGACAACCAGGGGCCAGACAGTGGGCTCTGCAGACGGCCGCGGCTGGCGTTGAAATCCGGCACATCATCAAATGAACGAATTCCTTCCATGGCCCTGGCGATCTCGGCGATCAGGGATTCCAGTTCGGCCTGGTCTATCTGCAACTGTTCCAGTTCCTGATTGCGATTGGCGATGTCGCTACGCAGATTTGCCAGGGCCAGCTCGCGCTCTTCCCGGGCCTGATTGAGTTGTTCTGATTGCTGCGCCAGTTGCTGGCGCCGGGATTGCAGGTTTTGCACTGTGGCAGCAAGTTGCTGTGCGACCGACTCGAGGCTGGCGAGGGTTTGTTGGAATTCGGCGATACGGTCTATCTGGTATTCGCTCAGTACTGCAGAATAGTGCAGCATGCGAGCCGATTCAGACGGGCCCTGGCCGCTCAGCAACAGTTTGAGTTGATTGTGCTCGCCACTGATATAGGCCGCCCGCAGAATGTCACCCAGCAGGTCTTCCTGCGTTTGGCGTTGCTGTTCCAGTCGATCCTGCTCGCTGCGCAGTTCTGTCAGTTCACTCTCGCTACTGGCAATCTCAGCTTCGACACTGTCGATAGCCTGTTGCAAGTCACTAATTGCCAACTCTGCTTCTCTGAGCCGTTGTTGGGCAGTGGATTGTTGCTGATTGGCATCAATCAGCCAGCTTTCAATATCAGCAATGGCAGAACTGACAGCTTCCAGCTCACCGCGCGCCCGGGCGGCGTCATCATCCTGGGCAGCCAGCGGGCTTGCCAGCAAGGCTGCCAGTAGTAGTGCTGCCAGTTTGCCGGAAATTATTTGGTGCACCTGGCGCCCGGGTTTACTGATTGGCGGCCTGACTGGCAGTGCCAGTCTCGCCGAGCAGGACCTTGCCAGTCATTTCGGCAGGGATCGGCACATTGATCAGGGACAGAAGCGTTGGAGCCAGGTCGCACAGACTGCCTTCGCTGATGAAATCCAGGCCACTGCTGCCAACATACACCAGAGGCACGGGACCATTGGTGTGGGAGGTCAGTGGCTGGCCGGTTTCCGGGTCCAGCATTTGTTCGACATTGCCGTGGTCGGCCGTGACCAATAGTTCGCCTTCATTGTTTTCGATGGCCTCGACGATTCTGCCCAGGCACTGATCGACAGCTTCCACTGCCTTTACCGAGGCGTCGAAATCGCCGGTATGGCCTACCATGTCGCCGTTGGCATAGTTGCAGATAATAGCGTCATACTTGCCGGAATTGATGGCTTCCACCAGTTTGTCGGTCACCTCGAAAGCAGACATCTCCGGTTTCAGATCATAGGTTTTCACCTGGGGCGAGGGGATAAGAATACGGTCCTCGTTGGCGAAAGGCTCTTCGCGGCCACCATTGAAGAAGAAAGTGACATGGGCATATTTTTCCGTCTCGGCGATACGCAGTTGTGTCTTGCCCTGATCCGCCAGCCAGGAACCCATGACATTGGCCAGTTTTTCCGGCGGGTAGGCACAGGCGGCATCGATGTCGGCGGCATACTCGGTGAGCATGACAAATTCCCCGAGCAGTGGCCGGCTGCTGCGCTCGAATCCCCCGAAGTCATCATCGACAAAGGCACGGGTGATTTCCCGGGCGCGGTCGGCCCGAAAATTCATGAACACCACCACGTCGCCATCATCCACCAGAGCTGCCTCATCATCAGCCGCCTTGACCAGGGTGGGCTGGACAAACTCATCGTCTTCATCCCGTTGATAGGCCGCTTCCAGAGCCGCAGTGGCATCGTCGTAACAGTACTGGGCTTTGCCCTCGGTCAGCAGTTCATACACCGGTTGCACCCGATCCCAGCGATTATCCCGGTCCATGGCATAGAAACGACCGCTGAGGCTGGCCACCCGACCCTTGCCAGACTCCCGCAGCAGCTTATCGGCCTTCTGCAGGGAGGGTAGGGCACTGCGCGGTGGCGTATCCCGGCCATCCAGAAAGGCATGCATATAGACCTGGCTCACGCCCTTGTCCAGGGCCAGTTGCAGCATGGCCAGTATCTGGTCTTCGTGGCTATGGATACCACCCGGCGACAACAGCCCGAAGACATGCAGGGCTGTTTCAGCCTCGGCCGCCTTCCCGGCAGCGGCGCTGAGCACCGGGTTGCTGCGGAAATGGCCTTCCTCGATGTCCTTGTCGATACGGGTCAGTGACTGGTAGACAACCCGCCCGGCACCCAGATTCATATGGCCCACTTCGGAATTGCCCATCTGCCCGCGCGGCAGGCCCACGGAAAGGCCGGAAGTATCGATCAGGGTGTGGGGTCTGTCGGCCCAGAGCTGGTCCCAATTGGGGCTGTGGGCGGCGTGAATGGCGTTGTGTTCGGTGGCTTCGCGGTAGCCCCAGCCATCGAGAATAAGCAGTAGCGCGGTTTTTCTGGCAGTCATTGTCAGAGAGATTCCGTATTCGAGGGGTTGCTGAATTATGCAGGGCCTATTATCCCCGAAAGCCGGATTCCCTGCGAGCCACCCGGGCAAATTGCTCTCGGGCTGGCCTGCTTACTTCTTTAGCGCTGCCGGGACGTGTATACTGCACCCCTTTTTGACAGGCCAGAACCTGCGGCAATACCCGGCGGGCCTGGTTTCGGGCTTTTTAAACCGGCGAATTTTTACACTGCAGTAATCTGCTCAGGCCCAGGGAACGGTCTAACCTCACGCAACATGGCTCAATTTCTCGAATTCATTGTAAATCACTGGGTGCTGTCCACACTGTGGCTGGTCACCGTTGTTGCCATCATCATGTATCACCAGCGATCTTCTGGCGATAGTGTCGGGCCCCAGGCGGCGGTCATGCTGATTAATCGCAAGGATGCCGTGGTGGTGGATGTGCGGGACAAGAAAGAATTTGAAAGCGGGCATATTGTCGATTCGATCAATATTCCCCACGGCAAGCTGAAACAGCGCCTGACGGAGCTGAACAAACACAAGAGCAAGCCCCTGATTGTGGTGTGCAAGCTGGGGCAGCATTCCGGCGAAGCCACCCGCATTCTGAAAGAAGAGGGCTTTGCCGAGGTCTATCGCCTGCGTGGCGGTATCACCGAATGGAAGACCCAGTCCTTGCCACTGGTGCAGAAATAAGCCGCCTCCGGAGTGGGTTGCCGGGGCAGCTGACAGAATTAGCAGGAAATCCAGGTGCCGGGCTTGACCGCCCGGCGCAACAGTTAACATCAAGACCTAGAACTGACAGGAACTATCATGGCAGAGAATCAAGAAAGCAATCAGACCGCAGCCGCAGGACAGGACGGCAATGCCCAGGCGCAGGGCCCACAGTTTGCCCTGCAGCGTATTTATCTGAAGGACTGCTCCTTTGAGTCACCTCGCAGCCCGGCGGTTTTCCAGAGCCAGTGGCAGCCCAAGATCAACTTCGACATCAAGACTCGTACCAACAAGATTCAGGACGACGTCTACGAAGTAGTGCTGGTGCTGACTGCAGAGGCGCAACTGGAAGAGCAGGCTGCTTTTCTGGTGGAAGTCCACCAGGCCGGTATTTTTACCGTCAAGGATTTTCAGGACCCCCAGCTGGAGCAATTGTTGGCGACTGTTTGCCCGAACATCCTGTTCCCCTATGCCCGTGAAGCCATCGATAACCTGGTGACCAAGGGTAGCTTCCCGGCACTGATGATCTCGCCCATCAACTTTGATGCGCTGTATGCCCAGC
>JALEHB010000161.1 GCA_022763285.1 Pseudomonadales bacterium
CGATGACTGTCGATCACCACCAGATAGGTGCGCTTGCTGGCCGAGCGCAGCATGCTGGCCCAATGGGGCCGAGAGGAGAGGGGTATATTGACGTCATCGACGATGAAGCGGATACGCACGTCTTTCAGGCTCGGGTAGTGACTCAGAGCCAGCAGGGTCTGCAACTCGAAGCCCGGGGGCAATTCCTTGTTACGGCCATACTCGGCCTGCAATTGCGCCAGGCGCTCACGCTCCTCGGCTTCGATGTATTCCCGCACCGCCACCGGCTCGGCCTGCAGGGCAAGGGGCAGGATCAGGCCCCAGAGCAGGCTGCACAGAGCCGCAATCCTGCGGTTTTTTGTAGGAATTATCCTGAATAAAATCAAGGTGATGGCTCGGCTTTCCAGAATCCACATTGGCTATTGTGATCTGCCGCACAATTACAGCGCCGGGTTTTCGGCCAGCGCCAAAACTGTGGGGCAGTTCAAATTGTTCAGCAAGTTTAGTGGGATAGTTAGCAGACATAAAGAACGCTAAAGACATTTCGGGTAGCACCCGTAGTTTCCTCTAACAACCCAAGGACAAGACTTTACCGCCATGATGATGAGAAACGAGAGACGCAAGTATCCCCGCATCGATCTGGCCGGCCAGGTCAACCTGATGGTCAACGGTGTGGTACGAACCGGTAGTCTGACCAATCTGTCGCCCTGTGGCATCCAGGTTGAGGCGCGCCACCAGCTCGTGGAACAGATTGCCCGGCACAAGTCCGAGGCCGGCCTGTATCCGGAATTCGAACTGGAGTTTCCACTGCCGGATACCAGCCGCTTGCAGTGCCGCTGCACGGTATCCTATTGCCGCCGTCTGAGTCAGGACAATTATCATCTGGGTCTGGATTTTGTGGCCCTCAGCCCGGAAGACGAGCAACGTCTGGACTCCACCCTGAATCAACTGGCTGCCGCCTGAGCAGGGCCCTGAATCCGGGCCTGATGCACTAGCCGGGGCGCTTTCCGCCGGCCCCGGCAGATTCTATTCAGCGGCAAAATCCTTTATCATACAGGCATGAAATTACTGCCTGTTCTGCTTTTCTGCATCGCTTTTTCCAGCACCGCCATCGCCCAGGACCAGTCCTTTGAACAATGGCTCGAGGACTTGCGCCTTGAGGCCCGTGAGCAGGGCATCAGTGAAACCACCCTGGCGGCCCTGGATGGTCTTGAGCCACTGGAGCGGGTGCTGGAGCTGGACAACAGTCAGCCGGAATTTGTCCAGACCTTTACCCGCTATATAGATTTGCGGGTGACTCCCGGGCAGATCAGCCGCGGCCGCAATCTGCTGGATCAGCATGGCCCGCTGCTGCGTGAAGTGCAGAACCGTTACGGCGTGCAACCCCATTATCTGGTGGCCTTCTGGGCCATAGAAAGCAATTACGGTCGTGCCACCGGTGGCTTCTCGGTACTGGAGGCGCTGGCAACCCTGGCCTTCGATCCCCGGCGCAGCGACTTCTTCCGGCGAGAGTTACTCACCGCCCTGCGCATTATCGACGATGGACATATTGCCCCCGACGCCATGAGCGGTTCCTGGGCCGGTGCCATGGGGCAATTGCAGTTCCTGCCCAGTGTCTTCTATCGCTATGGCGTCGATGGTGACAATGATGGCCGTATCGATATCTGGAACTCGCTGCCGGATGTATTCCACTCCGCTGCCAATTTCCTGTCCGAGTCCGGCTGGCAGGGTGATGAGCGTTGGGGCAGGGAAGTACTGCTGCCTGCTGATTTCGATTTTCGCCTGGCCGGCACCGGCACCAGACTGCCTTTGCAACAATGGCGTGACATGGGTTTGACCCAGGTCGATGGCTCCCGTTTACCCTTGGTTGCCGATATGGAGGCCTCGGTGATTCTGCCCGCCGGGGCCAACGGGCCGGCGTTTCTGGCCTACAGTAATTTTCGTGCCACCATGCGCTACAACCCCTCCACCTTCTATGCGCTCACTGTCGGTCACCTGGCAGATCGTTATACCGGGGGCAGCGCTATTCAGCGCATGCCGGAAAACGAGCAAGCCCTGTCGGTGGCAGAGGTGAGGGAATTGCAGGAGCGGCTCAATGCCCTGGGCTATGATTCCGGTGAACCCGACGGTCGCGTCGGACGTATGACCAGAGCAGCCATTCGCGCCTGGCAGGATGACCAGGACTTGCCCATGGACGGCTATGCTTCCGGTCAGCTATTGGCCGCTATTCGCGCCAGCGGTGACTAGAGTCAGGTCAATTCTGCGACCTGCCTGCAGCACCGATGGCATAGATTCTGATTTGATTGAACGATTCCGCCATGACTGAGCAACACAGTAATGAACTGGCCCTGCGCCGTTTCCGCCGTCTGACCACTATTACCCTGGTGGCGGTCTATTTTCTGATTCTGGTGGGAGCCAGTGTGCGCGCCTCCGGTGCCGGCATGGGCTGCCCCGACTGGCCCACCTGTTTTGGTCAGTGGATTCCGCCCACCAGTGAGTCGCAACTGCCGGCCAATTATCAGGAGATCTATGCCGAGCTGGGTTATGCCGATACCCGCTTCAATGTGGTGAAGACCTGGACCGAATACATGAACCGCCTCACCGGTGTGACGATCGGCTTTCTGATTTTTCTGACCGCAATCTATTCCTGGCCACTGCGAAGATTCGACCGCAGTATTCCCATTGCCTCCATAGCCACCTTCCTGATGGTGGGCTTTCAGGGTTGGCTGGGCGCCCAGGTGGTGGCCTCCAATCTGCAGCCGGGCATGATTACCCTGCATATGCTCATGGCTCTGGCCATTGTGGCGTCCCTGTTATTTGCCCTGGCCCAGGCCCGGCGAGGCATCATGGCCTCACAACCGGTGACCACGATCGATCCCCGTTTCAAGACCTGGCTTACTATCGTGTTAGTCATGACCCTGTTGCAAGTGGCCATGGGCACCCAGGTTCGGGAGATGACCGATTTCATTCGCGAGGCCCAGGGGGAGAATCTGCGCAGTAGCTGGATCGAATTCATGCCCTGGTTCTTCTATGTGCATCGCAGCTTCTCGGCACTGGTGCTGTTGGCCAATCTGTGGCTGTTGCATTTACTGCTGCGCTCACTGGGCTGGCAGCATGGCATTACCCGCCTGACCATGGCCATGATTCTGGTGATTGGCCTGGCGGTGCTGTCCGGAGCGACATTGGGCCATCTGGGTATGCCGGCCCTGGTGCAGCCGACCCATCTGCTGGCGGCGACCGGACTGTTCGGTCTGCAGTTTCTGATCTGGATGAGCTATCGCCATGCCCAGGCTGGCGCCGTTACTAACAGGCAGAGCGATGCCCCTGGCGGCAACTCTTATCTGTCTGGCCAGGCTACTGCTTGATCATAAGGGATAGGGAATGAGCAATAAGGAATTTGATCTGGTTGTGTATGGCGCCACCAGCTTTGTTGGTCAGATACTGTGTGACTATCTGGTGAATGAATACCTGGAGCCGAATCTGAGCTGGGCCATGGCGGCCCGTTCCGAGGACAAACTGGCTA
>JALEHB010000162.1 GCA_022763285.1 Pseudomonadales bacterium
AAAGCGCGTCTGCTGAGCTTACCCATTGTTCACCTCCGCAACGCTGTAGTAGAGTGTTTCATCGGCCTTGTTGGCAGCCACGTTTGCTGATTTGATGACGGCCTTGTTGGCAGCCACATTTGCTGATTTGATGGCTGAGCGAATTCGCCCATACATGCCACAACGGCAAATATTCCCGGACATGGCAGCATCAATATCCGCATCGCTGGGATTGGGATTACTGGCCAACAATGCCGAAGCCGACATCAGCTGGCCCGACTGGCAGTAACCACACTGGGGCACCTGATGCTCAATCCAGGCCTGCTGCAAGGGATGCAATTGGCCATCGCCGGATGCCAGGCCTTCCACAGTGGTGACCTGTCGGCCTGCGGCAGCTGAGACAGGTGTGACACAGGATCGCACGGCCTCACCGTCAATCTGCACAGTACAGGCGCCGCATTGGGCGATACCGCAACCGAATTTGGTGCCAGTCAGTGCCAGGTTTTCCCGAATGACCCACAGCAGCGGCTTGGATGGGTCAACATCCACCGTCTGCTCCTCACCGTTAATCCAAAATGACGTGCTCATTTTGCTCCCCTCTTTACAGTTCTCTCGCAGCTCTTACGCAGTTCTTTCAAAATCTCAGCCAGCAACCGGATATGACGTAGCATTTCCCCGGAGGCCGCTAACAGAATAGTATTTGTGGTCCGGCTGCCAGCCATACGGGCGCAGAGGCCAGCACGGCCAACCGAACGTTCTGACATATTATGCATAATTTGTCAGATTGTCTATAATTGCTCAGAATTTACTGAACACCGGAAAAGGGGCTTATTCAGCAATGTCAGCAGTATCACCACCATCACGGGAAGAGGCCAAGCGGATTGCGGTCTTCGAAGCCGCTGCCACAGTGTTTGCCCAGTACGGATTCCGCCGTACCACCATGAATGATATCGCCGAAGCCGCCGCCATCTCCCGACCAGCGCTGTATCTGATGTTCGAGAACAAGGAGCACCTGTTTGCCGAACTGGCGACATTCCGCCTGGAACAGGCTGCCGGTGCCGCCGAACAGGCACTGGCCAGCACCTCCCCCCTGACGGAGCGATTCCTGGACGCGGTGCTGGTATTTGAGCGAATTTTCTATGAGCCCATCGCCGACTCACCCCACGGGGCGGAACTGATGGACACCAATATCAGCCTCAAGAACGAGCGCATGACTGACCGGCTGGAAAAACTGATGACTACACTGGTAGCTGAGTTGAACAAGGCAGAAAAGGCAGGCGAGATTCAATTCAGCAGCGCTCCCGGTACGCCCAGGGAGTTTGTTGAACTGTTGTTCACCAGCATTGGCGGCATCAAGAAGAAGGCGACATCCGGCGCAGACTTCCGCAAGCAGGTCCGGCAGCTGACAGAGATTTTTCTCGATACTTTGCAGTCCTAGCTGCCCGGCAAGACGCTTCACTGGCAACAAGCCAATCTGTCCAGATATAAAAAAAGGGCGCTGTCCTGCGACAGCGCCCTTTTCTTTTCCTTGATGGCTATCTGATCAGGGAATCAGAACAGGCACAAACCGTGTCATACCCTGAATCGGACCCACCTCACCGGCATAGACATTGCCCTGAGCATCGGCGGTCACGCCTTCACCCATGGAGCCGGTACCACCCATACCAGAGGCACGGCTGGAAACATGTTCTGGAATGAAATAGAGCACTTCGCCATTGCGTGCATTGCCGACGCGCAGGCCTTTACGCCAGCCACCCGGGTTGTAGTTGGGATCGGATTCGGAATCGATGGCATACAGCATGTCATTGCTGGGATCGATATGCAGGCCAGAGATCCGGCTGAACTGATACCAGGTATCCAGCCACTCACCGTCCTGAGTGAAAATCTGGATACGGTTGTTGCCCCGGTCGGCAACAAACAGACGACCCTGGGAATCCATGGCCAGACTGTGCGGTGAACGGAACTGTCCATCTTCCCAACCAAATTCACCGAAGTGGCCTATATAGGTGCCATCGGCTTCCCACATGGTGATGCGGCTCTTGGCATCCGGTCCGGGCTCACTCTGAAATTGAGCACCATGGGTTTCGGCAATGTAGATTCTGCCATTGGGGGCAACCAATACATCGTTAGGATCGGTCAAATGAGTCGGCGGATCGCCCACTTCACCAGGAGTACCAATAGTCATCAGCAGTTCGCCCTCTGGACTGAACTTCATGACTGCACTACCGATATTGGCAGCATCCGGATTGAAGTCGATCTCGGCCTGATTGGCGACGCGGGCATCGGCCACCCAGATATTACCTTCGTGATCCACATCCATGCCATGGGGCCACAGAATCTGGCCGGCGCCAAATTCCGCTACGACCCTACCATTGGGGTCCAGTTTTACCATGGGATTGATTTCGGGATAGAGCCCGCAGGAGTTGGCACCACAGCGGTCGCCAGCCCAGACATGTACGCCATCCACATCAATATCCACCGCGCTGACCGAACCCCAGCTACGACCATCTGGCAGGGAGCCAAAATTGCGCTCAGTGCGATAGGGATTGGGCAGATTGTTGACCGGTTGTTGGCCCGCATGGGCTGCAGGCTTGCCTGTCTCGGCCATTGATCCGGCCGTAAACTGTGCCATTGCACTTGTAGATACAGCGGAAAAAACGAGTCCTACCAGGCCGGCCTTGAACCAGAAACCCTTGCCTGACTGACGTATTGTATTCATTGTGACCTCTCTTAACTTCATAGCCGAATCTTGTTGTTGGTATACACCCTGAGCAATGGAATCGGACCCTGCGCAGAAGATGAGAACATGGACTTTGACCCCTGCTTTGTCAAGAACGACAGTCGCCGCTGGAGGGCTGCTCAGCTGCCACCCTATGATCTGGACAGCCTCAAATCCGGGTGCAGGAACAGTGCTTCCCGGCGAGCCGGAAATGCACTACAAGTCCGAATCCCCGCCAAAACGACCAAGCCTTGATGGCATCTCTGCGCCCACGAGGGCTGGTCCTGCAATCCCATAAGGCCCGGCACAAGGCCCCGAACCACCAATCAACCGCTGAAATCCAAGGTTTTCCTGCCGAAAACTGCTTTTTTTGAGGTTTTTGGCTATTTTTCTGCTCTTTTCTTCAATACGCCCTCTCGCATCGAGATTAAATCTAGTATCATACCGCACCATTTTTTCACCTAACCAGATAGCTAACCTTTGAGCAGCAAAAGAGCAGCAAAATGACTGATTTATCAAAATACAGAAACATAGGGATTTTCGCCCACGTTGACGCCGGCAAGACCACGACTACTGAGCGCATCCTCAAACTGACTGGTAGAATTCACAAGACCGGGGAAACTCACGACGGCGAATCCACTACGGATTTTATGGATCAGGAGAAAGAGCGAGGCATCACGATCCAGTCAGCGGCGACTACCTGTTTTTGGAAAGACCACCGCCTTAATATTATTGATACTCCGGGCCACGTAGATTTTACCGTAGAGGTATATCGCTCCCTGAAAGTACTGGACGGCGGTATTGGTGTCTTTTGCGGCTCTGGCGGTGTAGAGCCCCAGTCAGAGACAAACTGGCGATATGCCAATGAATCCGAAGTATCCCGATTAATCTTCGTCAACAAGCTGGACCGCATCGGCGCGGACTTCCTCAGGGTAGTTGGTCAGGTCGAAGAAATTCTGGGCGCGCACCCGTTGGTCATGGTTCTGCCGATTGGTACCGAAGATGAATTTATAGGCGTGGTTGACCTGCTCACCCGCAAGGCCCATGTATGGCCCGATCCTGACAATCGTGAAGTCTTCGAGATTCGCGATGTCCCGGAAGACATGGTGGACCAGGTAGAAGAATGGCGCGAGAAGCTGATCGAAACTGCCGTGGAGCAGGACGATGACCTGATGGAATCCTATCTGGAAGGCGAAGAGCCCTCCATTGACGATATCAAGCGTTGCATCCGCAAGGGCACCATCGCTCTGGACTTCTTCCCCACCTATTGTGGTTCTGCCTTCAAGGACAAGGGTGTTCAGCTGGTGCTGGACGCTGTTGTTGACTACCTGCCTGATCCAACCCAGGTCGACCCGCAGGAACTGACCGATGAGAAAGGTGAGCCCACAGGTGATGTTGCCAAGGTGGATGCCGATGAGCCTTTCCGCGCCCTGGCCTTCAAGATTATGGACGACCGCTACGGCGCCCTCACTTTCGTTCGGGTCTATTCCGGCAGAATCAACAAGGGCGACACTATCCTCAACTCCTTTACCGGCAAGACCGAGCGTGTTGGCCGTATGGTTGAGATGCACGCCAATGACCGCAACGAGATTGAATCAGCTCAGGCCGGCGATATTTTTGCCATCGTTGGCATGAAGGTGGTACAGACCGGTCACACACTTTGCAGCCCCGATCATCCCTGTACTCTGGAGCCCATGATCTTCCCCGATCCTGTG
>JALEHB010000163.1 GCA_022763285.1 Pseudomonadales bacterium
CCAATGACCGCCGAGCGCGCCCTGGGCCGACCCATTTCTGCCAGACAGCGCGCACCTTCCATGGAGGTTTCCTCATCGGCTGTCGCCAGCACGATCAGCGGCTCCCGAAACGGCTTGTCCAAAAGGGGGGTGACCGCTTCCATCACCAGAGGGAAAAAGCCCTTCATGTCGGTGACACCCAGGCCAAAAAATTTATTGTCCCGCTGGTTCAGTTTGAAGGGGTCGACGGTCCAGAGATCCTCATCATAAGGCACGGTGTCAGTGTGGCCGGCCAGCACCAGACCACCGGGACCACTGCCAAAGCTGGCGATGAGATTAAACTTGCTGTCATTGGCGTAAGGTATCAGCTCGCATTCAAAGCCAAGATCGGAAAACTCATTGGCCAGATAGTCAATAATGGCCTTGTTGCTGGTATCCAGGGCAGGATTGGTAGAACTGACACTGGGAATGCCGACTACCCGTTCCAGTCGTTGCAGCAGTGTTTTGTTGTCGATGGACATGGCTAATCCGCCGGGTCAGCTTTTGGCTGACATTTTGGCGATGAGGTCGGTTTTGGCAGCCATGATAAAGTCATTCACATGCAGGCCATTGATCTTGTGTGTCCACCAGTAAATGGTGACCTTGCCCCATTCGGTAATGATTGTCGGGTGATGCTGTTCCCGCTCGGCCAGACTGGCAATCTTGTAGGTGAAATCGAATGCATCCTTGAATTCCACGAAGTAAAACTCACGCGTCAATTTGTCCACGCCGTCGTGGAACAAACGTTTCCAGGATGGAATATTGACGATGAGCTCATTGGCCTGTTCTTCTGTCACCACCGGTGCGCCCATCTTGCAGGCTTCACAGCGGCGTTTATGTAATTCTTCCATGCAGACTCCACCTGGTATCAGGATTCAGTCAATGGGCCCGTCGATAAATTTTTCCAGCACGGTATTCAGCAGTTGATAACCACGGCTGGTGGTGCGGATAAAGCCGTCTTCACTGCTTAGCAGGCCCTGTTGCTGCAGATATTCTACTCGCTTTCCAATATGGCTAAAAGGCAGGCCGGTGCGAGCCTCAAACTGACTGATCGGGAAACCATCGGGTTGGCGCAGGGTATTGAGCAGGAACTCCAGCGCCCGTTCTTCACCTTCCACTTCCACAGACTCGGCTTTCCTGCCTGATTGGCTGGCCAGATAGTGCCGGGGCTGTTTCACCTTGCGACTACGCAGGATGCGATCGTGTTCCGGCTGGGTGATCTTGCCATGGGCGCCGGCACCGATACCGAGATAGTCGCCGAAGCACCAGTAATTGAGATTGTGCATGGATTGCCTGGCACCGCGACTGAAGGCCGACACCTCATACTGACTGTAGCCGGCCTGGGCCAGTCTGTCGCTGCCCAGGTCCTGAATCGACTCCAGTATATTGTCTGCCGGCAAAGGAGGTCGGTGACGATAGAACAGGGTGTTGGGCTCAATGGTGAGTTGATACCAGGAGATATGCTCCGGTTCGAAGGCAATGGCCTGATCCAGATCGGTCATGGCGGCGGCCGCTTCCTGTTCAGGCAAGCCATGCATGAGATCCAGATTGATATTGTCAAAACCGGCTTGCCGTGCCAGGTCTACCGCTTTGTGAGCCTGACCGCTGTCATGAATACGCCCCAGTCGCTGCAGGCTGTCATCATTGAATGACTGGATGCCGATGGAAAGCCGGTTGATGCCACTGAGATAATAGTCCCTGAAGCGATCTGCTTCGGCGGTACCAGGGTTGGCCTCCAGGGTAATTTCCGCCCGGGTCGAAATGCCAATGCGCCGGTCAATATGTTGCAGCAGTTGCGACAGGGCAGAGGCATCAAACAGGCTGGGGGTGCCACCACCGATAAAGATCGAATTCAGGCGGCGGCCCTGAACCCAGTCCAGATCGCTGTCCAGGTCTTCGCACAGAGCCCGGATATATTCCTGCTGAGGCAGTGGACCCTGTTGCTCATGGGAATTGAAATCACAATAGGGGCATTTGCGTACGCACCAGGGAATATGGACGTAAAGGCTTAGGGGTGGGAGTTCCAGCATTCGAGCAGTTGCTTCAGTGCCTGACCGCGATGGCTCAGGGAGTTTTTGAGGTCCGGATCCAGTTGTGCTGAGGAACAGTCATGCTCCGGTACATAGAACAGTGGATCATAACCGAAACCGTTCTCGCCCTGTTCGGCAAACAGAATGCGTCCTTCCCAGCTACCCTGACAGATCAGGGGCGTCGGGTCTTTGGCATGGCGCATATAAACGATGACACACTGAAAGCGGGCAGTGCGCTCAGATTCGGGAACCTGTTCCAGTTCGGCCAGCAATCTGGCGTTGTTGTCGGCATCGGCGCTGGCGCCATGACTGCCGGCATAACGGGCTGAATAGATACCGGGCTCGCCACCCAGGGCATCCACTTCCAGACCGGAATCGTCGGCGATACTGGGCAGTCCGGTTTCCTGACAGGCGTGCCGTGCCTTGATCAGGGCATTCTCCACAAAGCTGAGTCCGGTTTCTGCCACATCGCTGACATCGAATTCAGATTGCGGCAACAGCTTCACTCCGAGGTCTGACAGTACAGCCTGCAATTCACGGAGCTTGCCCTGGTTGCCGCTGGCAAGAATCACGGTTTTCTGGTCTGACATCAGTCGGTCCTGCTCAGGTGATAGATGGCGATCTCGCCCAACAGATTAGGCCAGGTGCGCATGGCCCAGTTGCCCTGATGTTCGGAATCAACCACGGTGCGCCCCAGTACCTGGATATTTTTCTCGCGGCACAGAGCATCGAAATCCTTGACGGTACAGAAATGGATATTCGGGGTGTCATACCACTCATAGGGCATGAATTTGGACACCGGCATACGCCCGCGGGTTGCCAGGTAGCTGCGGGCTTTCCAGTTACCGAAGTTGGGAAAGGTGACAATGCCCCGGCGTCCAATGCGCAACATATCATCCAGCAATTGCTCGGGCTTGCTCAGGGCCTGGATTGTTTGTGCCAGCAGAACCGTATCGAAGCTGTCGTCCTTGAAATTGGCCAGACCCTGGTCGAGGTTCTGCTCGATCACGTTCACACCCTTGTCGATGCAGCTCTCGATGTTGTCTGCATCGATCTCCAGGCCAATACCGGTGACGGCTTTCTCCTTTTGCAGGTAGTCCAGCAGAGCACCGTCACCGCAACCCAGATCGAGTACATTGCTTTTTGGCGCAATCAGTTTGGCAATAATGGCCAGATCAGGACGCATGGTTGTTCAGCTCCCTGTGAATCCGGTTCATATATTTGGAAAAGGCCCTGATGTAGCGCGGCACGGGCAGCAGAAAGGCATCGTGGCCCTGGTCGGCTTCGATTTCCAGATAGCTGACATGGCGCTTGGCGTCCAGCAGATGCTCGACGAGCTCCCGCGAGCGTTCCGGCGGGAAGCGCCAATCGGTGGAAAAAGACATGAGCATGAATTTGCAGTTGCTGTTCTCAAAGGCCTTGCTCAGATCGCCGTCGAAATCTACCGAAGGATCGAAATAGTCCAGTGCCTTGGTCATTAGCAGATAGGTATTGGCGTCGAAGTTTTCGGAAAAGCGCTCACCCTGATAACGCAGGTAGCTTTCCACCTGAAAATCCACATTAAAGCCAAAGCTCAGTTTGCCCGAGCGCAGGTCGCGGCCAAAATTGCCGCCGAAATCACTGACGTCGGTGCCGAATTTGGCGCGCATGGCACTGTCTGACAGATAGGTGATATGGCCGACCATGCGAGCCAGCATCAGCCCCTGCTTGGGATAAGTGCCATGTTCCAGATAGTGACCGTTATGGAAATTGGGGTCACTGATAATGGAATGCCTGGCCACTTCATTGAAGGCGATATTCTGGGCCGACAATTTCGGTGCGGCAGCGATACACACCGCATGCCCCAGGCGTTCGGGATAACTGATGGCCCAGCGCAGAACCTGCATGCCGCCAAGACTGCCGCCGACCACGGCGGCCCATTTGTCGATTCCCAGGCGGTCAGCCAGCATCACCTGGCTCTTCACCCAGTCCCTGACAGTCACCACCGGAAAATCGGGGCCGTAGTGCTTGCCTGTTTCGGGATTGATAGACACCGGCCCGGTACTGCCAGAACAGCCGCCGAGATTATTGAGGCAGACCACAAAGAACTTGTTGGTGTCGATAGCCTTGCCCGGGCCAATACAGCTGTCCCACCAGCCCGGTTTGTCATCTTCTTCGCTGTGGTAGCCCGCGGCATGATGATCACCGCTCAGGGCATGACAGATCAGCACCGCGTTGCTGCGTTCGGCATTGAGCTCACCGTAGGTTTCCACCATCAGATCGAAGCCGGACAGCACCTTGCCGCTGCGCAGGGTGAGGGCTTCATCGAAATGGTAGGACGTCGGGGTGACGAGTCCTACTGAATCTGGTTTGGCTGAATTGTGCATGCTCGCTATTGTAAACCTTCTGCAGGAAAACTGACTGCGCTTTGTCTATTCCTTTTCCTGATCATTCATAGTGTCGGCAAGCCAGTCCGGAAGTCGTGTCCGGGCTGGCAGGCTGAGGGTCTTGCGGCGACTACTGGCGCCACGGACGAGGCTGATATCGGCGGGTTTCAGGTCAAACTCCCTGGCCAGTACTGCAATGAGTTGCTTGTTGGCTTTACCGTCCGTTGGCGCTGCGGTCAGCTTGACCTTGACTGTGCCGGCCATGAGGCCGGTAATTTTTTCTTCTCTGGATTTGGGAATGACTGAGCATTCCAGAAGCAGCCTGTTACCGGATTTGCGCAGTGGCTTGTCCAAAACCAGTCAGTTGCCTCGATACCAGATGCCAGTGTCTAGATACCTATGACAACCTGGGCAATCTGTTGATTGATGCCGAAGGTTTGCACCAGAATATTCTGGATAAGACCGATGGCAATAAAAATAAAAATGGGTGAAAAATCCAGCCCACCCATGGGTGGAATGATTTTTCGAACCGGTGCCATCACCGGCTCGGTTAACTGCCAGATGACCTGCAGGATTGGATGCGGATTCATATTGCCGGAAAACAGCATCACGAAAGACATGATGATTGAGGCAATAATGGCGAAGTAGTAAATATTGATGATGAAATAAAGCACGCCCACAAAAGCCCAGGTCACAATAAAACCCACCGACGGCATGCTGTAGCCGTAAAGCGCAACCAACACGGCAATGGCAATGGCCTGTATCACCAGCGCCAGAATCAGGCTGGAAAAATCCACTCCGCGATAGCCAGGAATGAAACTGCGGAAGATTCTGACCATGGGATCGGTGATGCGAAATACAGCCTGTGACAGCGGATTGTAAAAATCGGCTTTGGCCAGTTGCAGCAGAAAACGCAGCAACACTGCAAGCAGATACAGACCTGCCAGCGCATTGAAAATCATAGCTGCGGAACTTCCTAAAACACCCATATCTCTATCTCTTGTTCGGCTTGCGTGGTGGTTGAATCAATCAGCAGCCCTTAATCGCTAACCTGGGCCGCCAGTTCTTCGGAGCGACGCTGGGCAGCTTGCAATGCCCTGGCTACGATGGCCTCCAGCTTGTCGGCCTGAAAACTCTTGATGGCCTGTTCGGTGGTGCCACCCGGTGAAGTCACTCGTCGGCGTAATTCCGCCAGCTCTTCCTTGCTCTGGGCTGCCAGTTCGGCGGCACCCATGGCGGTTTGCAACACCAGTGACCGGGCCAGGTCTGCTTCCAGCCCCATGTCGCGGGCTGCATCCTGCATGGCTTCCATAAACAGGAAAAAATAGGCCGGGC
>JALEHB010000164.1 GCA_022763285.1 Pseudomonadales bacterium
GGCCTATGGCGGTGGCCAGCAATACCGTTATCAGGATGATCAGGGTGGGTGCGGCGGATCTTGCGGTCATGGGAATTTGTCCTGGGGAAAACTTTGCTTTATGAACGAACGGTATTGTGCCTGTAAAAACTTTAATAAAAACAATAACAAATGAATCCGGATCACTGTGAAAGTCAATTCAGCCCTGTTTTTTATGCACATTAATTACCTGCCTGTCACAAAAAGTCTGCTATAGCTGCATATTATTTTTGGATGATCTTTCCATAAATCATAAGTTATTGAATTTGAATGATAATTCGGATTGATCAAAATTCGCACAAAATGTGTCATTCGGGCATAAAGTCGAGGCTTGAGCCCCTTCTTCAGGAATTATTCACCGACTTATCCACAGAATCTGTGGAAAAACTCCGGTGCCCGGCCAAAGACTTTTTCTCCTTGTTTCTCAAGTAGTTGTTGGGCCTTGCTCGATGTTGATCTGAGCTATGATCGCTAAGTTGGCTAAACTATCCAGCGCAGTTTGTCGTCATTACTGTCAAGCACATCAGCATTCTGCCGATGCGATTAAGTATGCTATGTTAACAATCACTTTCTCACTGTGTAGTAGAAATTAATGATTGAATTCAGTGGCGATATTCCCTTCCTCTGGCGCCTCAGTGCCGAAAGCGCCGAAGGCTACTGTTCCGTTTCCATGGTTGTTCCCTGTCCTCCCGAAACCGAGGTGCGTGATCTCACCATCGAGACCAGCGTGCAGAGTCTGTCCTCCGACAGCAGCCGTTCGGAAACCGAGGAAACCCTGGAGTGGAACCAGGAAGACATCAATTTGTTCGTCAAGTTGGTGAACCAGCGGCAGATGACCGCCAATCAGCCCATCCATGACACCCTGCGGGTCGATCTGACTGACCCGGATATCATCGACATTATTCATGTGGTGGCAGCGGCGGGTTTTGGTGTGGCCTTTACCTCCTGCGGGCTGCTGAAGGACACCGATGGCAGCTTTCCGGTGCATAGCTTTGACGTGGGTTCCTTCGCCTCCCTCAACACCATCAATGGTTTCAAGTCCTGTGTGGTAGTGGATGTCGAGGATGATGACGTGGTTTGTGTGCTGCTGGATGACATCGATGTGCGCTCAGCCGATGAGAACGATCACATCTCCCGTCATGACCTGTTGCTGGTGAAGCGCAGTGATATCCTGCATCCGGAGTTCGCCGAATCCCGCACCCTGCCCCGGGGTACCGTGCTGCACTAGGGCAAAACGCTCACTGCCTCATTTCAAGGCGGCAGCTTATTTCTCGATATAGTCGATGATGGCATCGGCCGCCTGCTCTACAGTCAACTCTACCGTATCCAGTGTCATCTCCGGATTGGCCGGTGGCTCGTAAGGGCTGTCGATACCGGTGAAGTTCTTGATATCACCCTGACGCGCTTTTTTGTACAGGCCCTTGGGATCGCGTTGTTCGCAGACTTCCAGTGGCGTGTCCACAAACACCTCCACAAATTCCTGTTCATCGAACAGGGAACGGGCCATGTCCCGCTCGGCCCGAAACGGTGAGATAAAACTGGTGATTACAATCAGGCCGGCATCCAGCATCAGCTTGGCGGTTTCCCCGACGCGGCGAATATTCTCCACCCGGTCGGCATCGGTAAAGCCCAGATCCTTGTTGAGCCCGTGGCGGACATTATCGCCATCCAGCAGATAGGAATGGCGACCCCGGGCAATCAGTTTTTTCTCCAGCAGATTGGCAATGGTGGATTTGCCGGAACCGGACAGGCCGGTGAGCCAGACGATGCGCGGCGTCTGCTGTTTGATGGCGGCGCGGGATTGCTTGTCCACATCCAGCGCCTGCCAGTGCACATTGCTGGCCCGGCGCAGGCCGTGTCGAATCTGGCCCTTTGCAAGCAGTTGCCCCGACTGTTTGTCCAGCAGCTCGAAACTGCCGGTGGCTTCGCAGTTGGCGAATGGATCGTAAATAACTGGCCGGGTCAGGGCCAGGTTGGCAACTCCCGTCGTATCTTTCTGCAGGGTCTTGGCGGCAATTTGCTGCCCATCCTGCAGGCGGTATTTCAGGCGTGAAACAGTGGCCTCGCTGTCACCGCCCGGTGAGCGCAGTTCATAGGAACGGCCCGGCAATAATTCATGTTCAGCCAGCCACTCGAGTCTGGCTTCAAATTGATCGGCGTATTCGGGGCGGTCATCGGCCGGGGCAATGATATTGCCGCTATGGGCGGTCACCGAATAGGTAAATTCCAGATCCAGTTCCGCGCCGACTGTGGCAGAGGCGCCGGAGTCATGAGGGCCGCTGACCGACATGATGGTAGATTGCTGGCCGCCCGGGGCAATGGCAATACTGTCGCCTTCCTCGATACTGCCCGCCAACAGCACGCCCTTGACGCGGTTGGCCGATGTCACGTCAGTGATCAGGAATCGCAATGCTGCCACCTGGAATCTCCTTTTTCGTTTTGCTGTTGCCCCGCTGACCGTAGTCAGCTGGCGCGCTGGTTAAAACGGCGTCCCACCAGAGCGGAGGTGATATTAACCTTCTGGATGTCGATGGCGCCACCGGCGATTCCCCAGCCCCAGGCATCA
>JALEHB010000165.1 GCA_022763285.1 Pseudomonadales bacterium
CTGAAAGCGGCGGACCTGGTACAAACCCGCCGCCAGGGCCAGAGCATCTATTACTCCATCAACACCAGCGTCTTTGATGAAGCCGCCCAGCTCATTGTTGGCTTTTTTCAAAGGCAGAAGGAAAAGTCCCCATGAAATTTATCAAGGCAAATGCATTGAGCTTTACCGCCCTGCTGATCATGGCAGTGGCCAGCATTCAGATGTGGGAGAGTCTGCCGGAGACAGTTGCCACCAGTTTTGATTTGCGAGGTAATCCCATTGGCTCCAGCAGCAAGGCTGTGGTGGTGGTGTTACTGCCCCTGGTCTATCTTGGCCTGATCATTGCGGTGAATCTGTTGATCCGCATTTCGCCCCACAAATTCTCCATGCCCAACAGCAAGCGGGCCATGGATATTATTGTCTTTGGTGTCGGCGTATTGTTTTGCTTCCTGCACATTGGTTTGCTTATCAATAGCAGCGACCCGGCTCTGTTTCAGCGTCTGTTCGCCCTCGGGATGGCCGGCTTTCTGGTGGTCACCGGCAATGTCTTTGGCAAGACCGAGCGCAATTTCTTTCTCGGTATTCGCCTGCCCTGGACGATTGCCTCCACGGCCAACTGGCGTGCCACCCATCGACTGGCCGGCACCCTGATGGTGGTCAGCGGCCTGCTGCTGGCAGGCCTGAGTTTTGTTTACAGCAGCACCCTGCTCACCACATTGTTTTGCGTGGCACCGCTGCTAATTCCGGTATTTTACTCACCAGTCTATTATTTCCGTCACGAAAAGCAGGGCATCAACGAGGAGTGATAGCAAAGGATTGAACCGAAATAACCGGACAGGGGACTGGTAAGTTAAACAATGGTAGAGTTGAACTCGCCCTCTGCCTTATTCTTCTGGGCATGTCAGGAACTTCCCGGCAATTGCTGCAGCAGACGCTTGATCAGAAGCAAAACAAGGCGATAAGCAAAAACAAGAAGTGACAGCTTGCCGGTTGCGCGTCAGGGCACAGCGGCGGCGCGGAGAGAGCCATGGAAAGAATCCTGCTCAGGCTCAGTGAAGCCTTTGAGAAACTTCCCTATCGGGTACTGAAGTACAAGACATTTGTACTCACCGGTCTGGCGGTCATCACCGCCCTGATGGTCTGGGGCATTTTCACTCGCACCGAGCTGGACATGACCACCGACAGCTTCCTGGACCAGGAAGACCCGGCCATGTTTGCCCTCAATGAATTTCGCCGCCAGTTTGGCAGTGATGATTCGGTCTATCTGGTCTATCGCGCCAAAGACGGCGATGTGTTCTCGCGCCAGTCCCTCGAGGCTATCCAGCAACTGACTGACGATCTGCGCTACTGGGACGAGCTGGACCCTGCCGACTATCCACAAGCAGTGCGCGGCGTGGAACTGGATTTCAGCGAACTCAATCATATTCGCCGCGTGCAATCCATTGCCAATATCCGCTTTCAGGAAAACCGGGGCGACACCCTGCTGTCCAATCGTCTGGTGCCGGAACAGTTGCCCGAGGGCGACGCGGAACTGGCCGCCATCAAACAACGGGCCCTGGCCCAGGAAGATTATCTGCTGGCCTTCTATTCCGCCGATGCCCGCTACGGCGCCATCATGATCCAGACCGATTTCGGGGCCCAGCCGGTGGATGACTATGAGCCCGCCGTCAATGACAGCGAGGTGGTGCTGGATGACAGTTTTCTGGACTTTGATACCGGCTTTGATCAGGACAGTTTTACCCTGGACTTTGATGAATCGGCCGAGATTCAGGAGGTCAATTTCGAGCCGGTGGACATGCTTGGCTACACCAGTTTTCACGTGGTGACCGAGGCCCTGTTTGACAAGTATTCGGCCCAGTTTGATTTCTATCCGGTGGGTAATCCGCCCATGATGGATTTCATGATGGAGACCCTGAACCAGATGATGGTACTGGGCATTCTGATGGTGCTGATCTTTACCATCCTGTTGTGGATTCTGTTCCGTTCCTTCAGCGCCGTGTTATGGCCCATGCTGACCATCACCGCCAGCATGGCCTGGACCTGGGGCATTACGGTGTGGCTGGGCATCACCGTCTCGCAGATGATTTCCCTCACCGTGCTGCTGGTCTTCGCCGTCGGCATCGCCGATTGCGTGCATGTCATGAGTGCCTATTTCAGTTTTCGTCGTCAGGGCAATGAGCACTACGCTGCCCTGTCCCACGCCTATGGCAAAACCGGCCTGGCCATCATGGTCACCACCATTACCACCATGGCCGGCGTGCTGGCCCTGACCACCTCCGATCTGATCCCGATCCAGGTGTTTGGCTTCATGTCGGCGGCTGGCGTGTTCATGGCCTTTTTCTTTACCGTGCTGTTACTGCCCATCCTGCTGGACATCTGGCATCCGGGTTCTGCCAGGGCCGGTGATGCCAGTTTTGCAGACCGGCTCGGCAAACGCTGGACCGATCTCTATGTCGGCAAGAAGGCGCTCATCGCCCTGGTATTCGTACTCGCCAGTTTTCTGCTGCTGGGCCCCTGGGTTGGCAGTTATATTGTAGGCATTGCCGGCCTGACCTATGTGGTGGTGAACTGGCAGCACCAGATTCTCAGCTTCGTGCCCTATCTGGTGGCGCGCCGCCCCTGGTTCATTCTGATGAGCTTCTTGAGCGTGCTCGCCCTGTGCGCCTGGGGCACCAGCCAGGTTCGTATCGACAGCAATATGACCGAGTTGCTGCGTGAAGACAGCCCTATCCGCATCGCCTATGAAACCGTGGATGAAAACATGGCCGGGGCCCAGTCCATGGTGGTGATGATTGACACCGGCACACCCGACGGCCTCTATGAACCGGCTTTGCTGCAGGCGGTAGATGATTTGCAGACGCGGATCGAAAGCCGCTACGCCGACCAGGTAGCGCGCACCAATTCCCTGGCCAATATTGTCAAGGACACCTATGAAATCATGAATGACGGAGACCCGGACTATTACCGCATTCCGGAGTCCCGACAACTGATTTCCCAGTTACTGTATCTGTTTAACAGTGCCAACCCGGAAGATCGCCGCAACCTGGTATCCGACGATTACAGCCGCTCTCATATCACCCTCAATATCTACAATGCCGGTTCCTATCAGTATCAGCAGTTTTTCAGTGAAATCGGCGAAGACATTGAAACCACCTTCGCGCCCCTGCGGGAAGAATTTCCGGAGCTGGATGTCTATCTCACCGGTTCCATGGCCCTGCTGATGCGCATGGCCGATGAAGTGGCCCGCTCCCAGTTTTCCAGCTTCACTTTCGCCATTGCCGTTATCAGCGTCATCATGATTATTACCCTGGGTTCACTGCAGGGCGGCGTGATGGCCATGATTCCCAACATCATTCCGGCCCTGCTCGGCTTTGGCCTGATGGGCCTGCTTGGCATATCGCTGGATACCGACACCCTGCTGATCGCGCCGCTTATTATCGGCATCGCTGTGGACGACACTATTCATTTCATGACCCATTACCGGGTGGAGTTGATCAAGACCGGCAGTATCAGTGAGGCCCTGCGCAGCACTATACGGGATGTTGGCCAGGCTGTTATGTTTACCACCATGGTCTTGGGCCTGGGCTTTGCCCTGCTCAGCTTCTCGGATTATCTGGGCATGGCAAAAATGGGCTTTTTCGGCTCGGCGGCCATTTTTGTGGCCCTGCTCTGTGACCTGTTTCTGATTCCAGCCATGATCATGATTTTCAAACCCACCTTTGGGGTCAAAAACGCCGACACCCGTATTACCTTTCTGGAGAACCCGGCATGAGAAGACTCACAGTGAAAACCCTGACACTGACCTGCCTGGCCATTGCCTGGCAAGCGTCCGCAGTCAGCGCCCAGCCACTTACCGGCAGAGAAATCATGGAACAGGTTGAGGATTACCAACTGGCCACCTCCGACTCGGCCTTCAATCGCATGCAATTGTCCACCTGCCGCTTCGGCATCAGCGACAGCCGCATTACCTGTGCCGAGCGGCCCCGGGTCAAGGCACTGGAATCGGTGAGTAAAAACTACGGCGCCGAGGGTAAGGACACCAAGGGTGTCACGGTCGTGCTGGAGCCGGCGGCGGAACGCGGTATCGGCATGCTGACCTATAGCTATGATGATGCCGAACGTGATAATGAGACCTGGCTCTATCTGTCCGCCCTCGGCCGGGTGAAACGCATCGCCAGCGGCAATTCGGAAGACGATTCCGAACCGGCCTCGGTGTTTGGCTCGGAGTTCACCACCGAAGACACCGACACCGGCAAGCTGGAAGAATATGAAATCAATCTGCTTGAAGAAACCAGCGAAGCTGGCCGCGATGTCTGGAAAATCGAAATGATCCCCAATGAGGAACGGGCCAGAAAATCCCGTTACTCACGCACCGTATCCTATGTGGACAAGGAGCGCTGGGTGCCACTGAGGGTAGAGATGTACGATCAGTACGACAAGGAAATCAAACGCCTGCTGGCGTCCCGGGTAGAACAGGTGAACGATGTATGGATGGCACGCTCACTGACCATGATGAATCTGGTCAGCAACCGGCTGTCCAATATGGCCATTCTGGAAATTCATCTTGGGGTGGATGTGGAAGACGAATTTCTCACCACCCGCACCCTCACCGATGTGGCTTTCCGGGAGGCCGAATTACAGGAACTGCGTGCCCAGGTTGACTGATTGTTTATGAAGGCTGCCCTTTTTACTGCAGGCAGTATGCTGTTGCTGCTCTGCCCTCTGGCCCTGGCTCAGGATGAGCCCCTGGTCATTGGCGACGATGTCACTTTCGACCCCAATATCGGCTTCGACGACAGCCTGTTTGCTGACCCTTTCGAAGAGACTGCCGCTGACAGCAGTGACAATTGGCTGGATGATTTCACCTTCCGTATCAGCCAGCAGCTTTCTGCACAATTGCACGAGCATGAAATAGGCTTCGGCGCTCTCGGTACCCTGCCCAAGCAAAGCGAGATCGAAAGCAATCGCCTGGGCCTCAATGTGCGCTACCAGAACCCCTTCGCGCCAGGCTGGTTACTGCAGGGCAGCGGCCAATACCGCATCTACTGGCCGGAAGACTACGAATACCGCGCCAACGGTGACAGCATCGAAACCGAAGGCAGGATCAATGAACTGTTCCTGCAGCGCAGTTTTTCCAGCCAGAGTTTCAAGCTCGGCCGGCAGACTGTGGTCTGGGGTGAGACTGTGGGCAATTCGGTACTGGATGTCATCAATCACGTGGAGTTCCGTGATTTCAGCATCATCGACATCGAGGATGCGCGCCTGAACCAGTGGATGCTGGTGTGGGACTATTTTGGCAGTGACAACAGCAGCCGCTTTTCGACGTTTATCAATCTCTATCCGGAATTCAATCCCGCGCCGGTGCGGGGCAGCCCACTGTTTTTTGATCCCGGCTACAACCTGCCGGACTATGACCGCAACGGCAAGGTGCTACTGGAAGCCGGCACCCAGTACAAACGCAGCAGCGAGGGCAGTGATATTGCTTTTATGGCGGCCTATCTGTTTGAGAACCAGCTTCGTTATGAACCTCCGGCACCGGGCCTGGTGGATGCCCGCCCCGAGATCAATGATTTCCTGTTGCTGGGCTTCAGCATCAACCGCGCCATCGACAAACTGCTGCTGGTGTTTGATCTGGCCTATAGCCACAATGTGCTGGCGGACAGTTTTGCCTTTCCCGGCACCACCTCCCTCAGTGCGCCGGTGAATCTGCGCAAGGATCAGATCGGCAGCTCTTTCGGCTTTGAATACGCCATCAGTAATGAACAGTCACTCAGTCTCGGCCTGCAGGCCCAGAAACTGCTGGATGAGAAGGAAGGTCTTGAGCCAGGCCAGAGCTTGATTAACGAGGGTGTGTTTGGCAGTTGGTTGATGCGCTACAGCAACAGCCTGCGCAATGGCGATCTGCTGCTGTCTTCGACGCTGCAGGGTGATCTGCAGGCGGATTCGGTGCTGCTGCAATTGGGTCTGGACTATACCCTGGATGATAACTGGGCCATCAGCAGTCAACTGATGGCCATCAGTGCATCCAGCGATTCCCAGCTACGGGCCTTTCACCAGGACCTGCGCCTGAGCGCCACCCTGTCCTGGTCTTTTTGAGCGGCCTAACTGATCTCGTTGATCAGATCCGAACTCCATTGAATCGATTCGAGGTAGTGTTGCCTCAGTTCTTCCACGCTCAGATTCTCGCTGGCCAACTGATCCCAGTCGCCCTGCTCGTAGCGAAGCACAAACTCCAGCAATTCACCCATGGCGCCTTCATGATCCAGAAGTGCACGCACAATATCATTGGCCAGGGGCAGCTCACTCATGATTTGACCCATGGGCTGGTCCATCAAGGCATCAATACAGGAAAACAGACCAGTGGTGAATGCCGCATCCGGGTCCTGCTGTTTGTGCTCGGCCAATGACTGCATCATGCGGGCCCGCTGCAGACTCAGGGCTACCAGTTCCCGGGGTTTGTCATCGATGTCGGTGAGGCTGATGATGGCCACCCAGTCACGAATTGCCTTCAGGCCAAGGGCCATAATCGCCTGTTTCACCGAATCAATGGTGCGCGGCATGCTGTACAGGGCTGAATTGATGATGCGCAGAATCTTGTAGCTCATGCTGACATCATTGCTGATCAACTCTTCCAGCTCACTGATATCACAGTCCGGATTTTGCAGCGTCGCCAGAATCCGCAAGACCGCCAGACGATTCGGCTTGATGGACTGGGCGGTAAATTTTTTCGGTTTGGCAAAGAAAAAACCCTGAAAATAATCAAAGCCCAGTTCCCTGGTCCATTCGAAGTCTTCATGGGTTTCGATCTTTTCAGCCAGCAGTTTGACATCAAAGCCGCGCAGGCTGGCAAGCTGCCCGGCCAGGCGCTCCCGATCACAGCGCTGCAGGTCAATCTTGACGATATCGGCGGTGGACAACAGCGCCTCATTGGGCTGGTCCAGATCGGGATTGTTGATGGCCAGGGTATAGCCCTTGTTGGAGAAGCCCCTGAGCACCTTGATCAGGTCCTCGCTCGGCTCCACCTCTTCCGGCAGTTCGATAATCAGGGTATCCGGGGCCATAGGCAGAGGCAGTTCACCCATGATGAAGTCACCGGTGAGATTGATAAATACCGGGTGATATTTGGCTATGGCGTGGAAATTCATGTCCACAAAGGCATTCAGGATGACCTGGCTGCTGGCCGCATTGCCATCGGTGATAGAGGCAACATCCTCATTCTGATTGCGAAACAACAACTCATAGGCAAACAGATCCGATTTGGCATTGAACACCGGATGGCGCGCGACAAAGATGTCAGAGCGGGCATTGGACTCTGAAGAAACCTGCTGCGCTCCCCCCAGCTCGGGACCGATAGAGGTATTGGATTGATTCATAAACGCGAAACCTGGCTGAATTTATTCAGGCCGGGGACCGTGACATGGCAGGGAGGCCGAGGCGGCGAAGCATCAACACTCCCCAGGCACTGACATGGGCACTGGCAATATTGATAACTACTACGACAGGCTGGCAGGGGAAGTTAAGAAAAAAGCCCCGCTGGAAAGCACTTGTTGACAAGCTTGCCGGTCAGGGAAAGCCAGGGGCAGACGACTGAGGCATGAGATGCCGCAGGGCATTTCGTAAAGCAGCTTCGAATTTGCTCAGGAATCGAGCTTGATGGCCAGTTTGACCAGGTCAGCGAGGTTCTTCACGCCCAGCTTTTCCATCAGATTGGCACGATGAAATTCCACGGTACTGACGGAGATTCCAAGGGTATCGGCGATATTACGGTTGGTGGATCCGCCGATAATCAGCTTGCAGACTTCATACTCACGACGGGTGAGCAATTCAGACAGTTGCTTGCCATCGGCGGCTTCTCCATCACCTGCTGCGAGCTGCTCACGGCTGTACTCAACCGCTGCATTAACCAGCTGCAGCAGTTCTGCCTTGTGGAAAGGCTTTTCCAGAAAACCCTGCGCCCCCTTGCGCGTTGCTTCCACCACATCGCTGTAGGAACTGGCACCGCTCATGAAGACGATGGGCAGTTTGATACCGCGCTCGATCAGGGTGCTCTGTACCTGCAAACCACTGACCTCAGGCATCTGATTGTCCAGCAGCACACAGCCCACCGGACTGAGTTCGGTTTCTTTCAGAAACTCCACCCCGGATGGGTAAGTCTTGATTTCATAGCCTGAACTGGAAAGCATCCAGGAATAGACGGTGACGTTGTCCTCGGAATCGTCTACGACGTAGACAACCGGCTTGGCTTCTTCCATAAATTTATGCTGCCTATCTGATGCAAACACCGACCATACCGACGAATTCGAAACATCGCGATGTCGACTGTGTTAACAAATGAACAACGACGTATCCTGACGTTTGAGGCGAAACCAG
The DNA here is from genome assembly GCA_022763285.1 of Pseudomonadales bacterium. Taxonomy (GTDB): domain Bacteria; phylum Pseudomonadota; class Gammaproteobacteria; order Pseudomonadales; family Pseudohongiellaceae; genus UBA9145. The sequence goes on from JALEHB010000165.1 coordinate 8,350, forward strand.
GTGAGTAGTATTAGGATTATTCTCACATAGGTTCCCACAAAAATAGCACCATTGCCAGCCACGGAAAACTCGGGTAAACCCCAGTTGCCCGCTTCGGTCGGACTGCTGCCGAATGCCGAAATACGCGTTATTACGGGCTCTGCAGCATCCTTCTCGCTGCCGCCCGCTGGTCGTTTTAATGCAGGGGCCTTCCCTGACAGCCCTGATTACGACCGCTTTCAGGAATTCCTACAGTCCTGATCGGATTCTAGTATTTCAACGGTCGGTTGAATACTTCAGCATCAAATTCGTCTTCCCAGTTCGCCACCGCAGTGGAGACCGACAAGTCACCACAAATGTTGACAACAGTACGCAACATATCCAGTGGCCGGTCAAAGGGCAGAATAAAGCCGATTACCACGGCGATCTGCTCCGGGGAGATGCCAATGGTTTCCATTACCGCGGCCATCAGAAACAGGGAGGCCCCGGGCACCGCGGCAGTACCGATGGACACCAGAGTCGTGGCACCTGCCACCAGCATGTAGTCAGTCAGGGCCAGGTCTATTCCGAAGGCCTGGGCCGCAAAGACTGATACGATTCCCACATACAGTGCCGTCCCGTCCATATTGATGGTGGCACCCAGGGGCAATACGGTGGAGGCCACCACCGGTTTGACGCCCAGATTTTCTTCAGCCACGGACATGGACACCGGCAGAGTGGCGGAACTGGAAGAAGTGGAGAAGGCCACCAGCATGGCATCACGGGCGCCCCGAAAAAACATCACCGGCGACAGCTTCAGCATGGTTTTCATGATGATCACACCATGGGTGACAATGACATGGGCCAGACAGCCCAGCACCACCGCCAGGGCCAGCAGGACCACATCCAGCAGGGCGGCAACCCCCTGGGTGCCGGACACCCAGGCAATCAGGGCAAAGACACCGAATGGCGCCACCTCCATCACCCAATGGGTAATGCGCAACATGACTTCAGTGCCCGATTCCATGAAATCGGCAATGGGTTTGCCCTGATCACCGATGGTGAGCAGGCTGATACCCACCAGCAGGGCGAAGAAAATAATCGCCAGAATATTCCCCTCGGCCAGTGCCGCGATGGGATTTTCCGGCACGATGCTCATCAGTCGTTCACTGAGAGGGATAGGTTGTTGCACCTCACTGGGTACCGCCGAGGACAGATCCACCCCCACACCGGGCTGCAGGATTGCCGCCAAGGTCAGGCCAATGGAGATGGCGATCAGGGTGGTGGCCATATAAATCGCCAGGGTCTTGATGCCAAGGGAGCCCAGTTTGCTGGGATCGCCCATGGAAACCACCCCTGCCACCAGGGTAACAAAGACCAGAGGCACTACCACCATGCGGATCAAACGCACGAACAGATCACCCAGCCAGACGATGCTTTCGGCCCCTTCGCCCCAGAGCATGCCAACAATGACGCCCAGCACCAGGGCAGTAAGGATTCGTTTCCAGAGTGGGATGGAAAACCACAGAGATAGGTACTTCAAGTTGTTGCCTCTCGAGTTCTTGTTCTTTGTCTTGCAGCCGTCGGTTCCGGATTACTGGCCTTTGAGTGGCCCTGCATCGCGCCTCAACGACCCGTCACTTGTCCGAGCAGTGGCCGGCAGTCCGTCGCCAGGGCCCTGAATGCGGCTTACTTGCTAGGAGACTATAGAAATTCATACCATAGTTCCAGCGTCAACAATCAGCACACAGGGGCCCCCATGGCCGAATGGATAGAAGGCAAAATAGTCGATAACACCCACTGGACAGAGAATCTGTTCTCATTGCGAGTCTCGGCAGAGATCAGCAACTTCACCGCCGGGCAATTCACCAGCCTGGCGCTGGATCTGGAAGGAGAAAGAATCGCCCGCCCCTACTCCTTTCTCAGCTCGCCCGGCCAGCAACCGCTGGAGTTCTTTTTCTACACTGCCACCGGTGGCACCCTGTCCAATGAACTGGTGGCGCTGGATCCTGGCGATACGGTGCTGGTGAAGAATCAGGCCAATGGTTTCTTTGTGCTGGATGAAGTACCCCCATGTCGTGAGTTATGGATGATGGGTACCGGCACCGGGATTGCCCCTTTCCTGTCCATTCTGGGCACTGAGCAGCCCTGGGAGCGCTTTGACAGGATTGCCCTGATCTATGCCGTGCGCAGGGAGGCCGATCTGCGCTATCTTGAACGTATCGATCAATACCGTGAGCAACACGGTGACAAATTCCGCTTCCAGGCCTTTGTCAGCCGGGAAGACGTAGCCGGCACCCTGCCGGGTCGTATTCCCGCGGCCATCGAAAACGGCGAACTGGAAAAACAGATTGGGCTGGAGATGAATCCGGAGCAGTCCCACTTCATGCTCTGTGGCAATCCGGACATGGTCAAGGACGTGACCGAGTTATTGAAGAGCCGCGGTTTTCGCAAGAATCGCCGCCGCACTCCGGGTCATATCACCACCGAAAACTACTGGTAAGCTGCAGGTGGTCGGCGCGCCTGGCTGTGGCGCTCAAACTGCAAGCCGATGTCGATCAGCAGTTGCTCCTGAAACGGCGGTGCCAACAGAGTCAGGCCCATAGGCCTGCCACGGTCATCAAAACCCATGGGCAGAGTCAGGGCCGGATAATTGGCCAGTGCGGCGATACCGGCATTGCGATTGTTCACTGACAGCAGCAGCTCGATATCCTGGCTGGCAAACAACTGATCCAGTGCCGCCCGGGCGCCGGATTGCAACCGTTCCCGCAGGGCTGCCAGTTCCTCATCACTGAGCTGCAGACCCGCCATCATATCCACCAGGGCCTGGCCGTAGGGGGCACGCAGATCCACATCCTGATTATTGAACTGTTGCAGCGCGGCTATGGAATCAATGCTGACGGCCGCATCGGCATAGTCGGCCAGATAGGCCGCCAGATCCCGGACCATCTCGGCACCGAGAAATTGTCCAAAGCCCTCACTGTCGAACTCGGGCATGTCAGTTTCTACAATCAGGGCACCACGCGCCGACAGCACACTCAGGGCCTGCTGATAATTGGTATCGTCCACGAAACTTCGTAGCGCACCGAGGCGACGGCCCTGTAAATCCACCTCCCTTAATTGGAGCTGCAAATCGCTACTGATCAATGGCATGGCCAGGTCGGTCTGATCATAGCCGGCCATGGCATTGAACAGAATGACCGCATCCGTGACCGAACGGGTAATGGGGCCGGCGGTATCCAGACTGGAAGAAATCGGCACGATGCCACTGCGACTGAGTGCGCCGGTGGTGGGTTTCAGTCCCACTGCCGAATGACTGCTGGCCGGTGACAGGATGGAACCGGAAGTCTCGGAGCCTACGGTCACCGCCGCCAGATTGGCGGCAACCGCAGCGCCACTGCCGGAGCTGGAACCACCGGTACCAAATTGCAGACGACCGTAGGGATTGAGAGTCTGCCCGCCCATGGCGCTGTAGCCGGAGGGACATTGCTCACAAAAGAAATAGGCCCATTCGCTGAGATTGGCCTTACCCAGAATCACTGCCCCGGCCTGTTCCAGCTGTGCAGTGATAAAGGCATTGCCGCTCAGATTTTCACGCAGAGCCAGGGCACCGGCGGTCGTGGGCAGGCCCGCAAAACCGATGTTGTCTTTCAGCAATACCGGAATGCCAAACAGGGAGTGGCTGTCGATCTGCCGCCCTGTTTGCAGCCCTTCCTGCCGGGCCTGATCCCGCTGCCTTGAGGTGGCCAGAAGCTGCGGATTGATACTGATCACCGCGTTCAGATAGCGCTGCGGATCCGTTTCGATTTCCCGGAGGCGATAGAGATAGAAAGTCGCGAGTTCGGTATAGCTGAACTGCCCTGCCGCCACAGCGCGCTGCAGCCCGGGCACATCAGCCTCCAGTATCAGTGGCTTGAGTGCCTCGTAACGCTCGGCACCCATTTCGCTCAGGGCAGCACTGTGATCCTGCCACAGCCGGTTCTTGTCCTGCACCGGCGACTGCAGCAGGCGAAAATGCATGCTGTCATTGTCCAGCGCCGACAGCGCCGCCAGATCAGCCGACTGATCAAAGCGCTGCCACTGCTCTGCCGCCCACAGGCCCTGCCCGAACGCTAACAGTAATATGAAACTGATTGATCTGAATATCAGTCTGGCCATAAGCAGCCTACATGCCAGTGTAATTGGCCAGGGTTTCACGACTCAGCACACCCACCGGCCTGGATTCGGTATAGCCTACCGACTCTATTACAAGCAGGGCCTCGGCACCAGCGCTGCGAATCGCCTCACTGGCTTCATGCAGACTGGCCAGAGAGTCCACCAGGGCCAGATCAAAATGGAAGGCTGGCATGGACAGCAGATCAATACTTTTCTCTGCCGCTGGCGATTCCGGTCCGGCCTGTTCCTGCTCATCCGTTTCCAGTTGTTCCAAATTACGGGCCAGGTCAGCGGTGGCCAACAGGCGGTAGGCATTCTCATCCTCGATCACCAGCCAGATGGCTCCGCTGGCAATAATATTCTCTGCCGCCGCCAGCGTGACTTCAGCGTCAGCGACATGCAATGAACGATTCATCACACTGCGCACTCCCACCCGCCGTAGAAAAGCCTTGCCCGGTTCGGCAAACAGGTCATGGCCCCTGACCCGCAATTGCTCTACAAATATTCCGCGATAAGAAAAGACTGTTTGCACCCCCAGACAGGCCACCACCACCAGCAACATGGCCGGAAAAATAATCTCCGGGCTCCTACTGAGTTCCAGGATGGCCACCAGGGCCGCCAGGGGCGCATTGAGCACCGCCCCCATCATGGCCACCATACCCAGGCTGACATAGAAACCCGGGTCAGAGGCTCCGCTGGCCAGACTGTTACCCAGCAAACCGAGAATGGCACCCAGACAACCGCCGATCATCAGGGTCGGGCCTATCAGGCCACCGATCATGCCAAGGCCGGTAGCTACCGCAGTTACGATCAGCTTGGCCACCACAATCCACACCAGCAGTTGCAAATCCAGACGCTCGGACATGGCCAGGTTGAGGGTGTCGTAGCCGCCACCAAGAATTTCCGGCAAAGCCACTGCTACGCCTCCGGTGAGCAAACCGATAATGCTATAGCGCAGCAAGGTGGGTCGATGCTGGTGGGCCATGCAGAGCAGGTGCAGGCGGATAAAAGCGGCGGCCACTACCGCAAACACCAGACCGCTAAACACCAGGTAGGGTAATTCGGTGACAATATTCGGTTGCGACTGCACCACCACAAAACTGTAGTCGGCCCCAAACACCAGCTGACTGATGGCCGCCCCCAGCACCGAGGCCAGGATCACCGGAATAAAACCGACGATGGTGTATTCCATCAAAATGACCTCCATGGCGAAGATGACACCGGCCATGGGGGTATTGAAAGAAGCGGCAATGCCCGCTGCCGAGCCGCAGGCCACCAGGGTACGCAGGCTGTTATTGGGCAATTTGAAGTACTGCCCCAGCAAGGAAGAAATGCCTGCGCCCAAATGAATACTCGGCCCTTCCCGGCCCAGGCTATGTCCCGTCACCAGGGCCAGCACACCCCCGAAAAATTGCAGAACCATATTGCTGGCGGGGATTTTTCCCTGATAGTTGTGCAGTCGGTCCAGCACATGGGCCACACTGACCGCATGGTGCTTGCGATCGAGGAAAGTCAGGACCAGACCAAGTAGCAGCGCACCACTAAATGGCAGCATGAAGCGCATCAGCGGTGACAGGGATTCAAAATTATCGACATTGTCGCCAAAGGCCAGCAACAGCGGTGTTTCGATTAACCAGCGAAAGGCGACAATCAACAGCGAAGCGGCAAGACCGGAGACAATCCCCAGCACCACCATTTGCGGCAGCGCCTCATGCTCGGCCAGGCGGTCCCTGAACTTTTCGATAATGCCTGTCACTTAATAGCTATACCTGGCCCGTTTCTGAACGCCGGTTCCGACAGGGCCAACGGAACCGGTGTTCAGTCCGGCAATCAGATTCCTTTGGGTTCCATGATGGATTGATAAACCAGGCGTCGGGACAGGGAACGCACGTCGGGCCGGCCATTACCAAACTGCTGGATCATGCCCACAAAGATCAGATCTTCGACGGGATCAATCCAGAACCAGGTGCCGGCGGCGCCGCCCCAATAGTATTCCCCTTTCGAATAGGACTCTGCCTCAACAGGATCCTCGATCACGGCAAAGTCCAGGCCAAAGGAGGTACCCGGGGTGCCCATGCCGTCATCCTTGAAATCGGCAGGCAACTGGTTGCGATGCATCAGATCCACGGTCAGGGGTGCCAGTATGCGCACGCCGTCCAGTTCACCGCCATTGAGCAACATCTGGGAAAAGCGCAGATAATCCATGGTGCTGCCCACCAGGCCGCCCCCACCGGATTCAAATTCCGGATCCATCAGAAAATTGGCGCCTTCGAATCCTTCCCGGGCCACCAGCTCACCATTGTCATCGTAGTTGTAGACCTGGGCAAAGCGACTGGCCTTCTCTTCGGGCACGTGAAAGTCGGTATCGGTCATACCCAGAGGATCGAAAATTCGTTGTTCCAGAAAATCGCCGAAGCGCTGGCCAGAGAGTCGCTCCACCAGGGCGCCCTGGACATCCACCGACACGGAATAATGCCATTGACTGCCGGGTTGCTGCCGCAGGGGAATATCACCCAGCTTGCCAATGAATTCATCCATGGTCTGATTGGCATCGAGTATGTCCGCTTCCAGATAAAGACTGTCCACCGGCGACTGGGAAAACACACCGTAGCTGAGGCCGCCGGTATGACTCATCAATTCCCGAATGGTCATCTTGTGAGCCTGGGGCTCGGTGATCAGATTGCCGTCATCATCGACCCCGGCAAACACCTGCAGGTCCCTGAATTCGGGCAGATATTGTTCAACCGGATCAGACAGACGGAACTTGCCTTCCTCGTAGAGAATCATCATGGCGACGCCGGTGATGGGCTTGCTCATGGAATAGATGCGGAAGATGGCATCACTGCGCATGGGATCCTGGGCCTCAAGATCGCGATAACCCACGGACTCGAAGTGCACCAGCTTGTTGTCACGCACGGCGGCGGTCACCACCCCGGCCAGACGGCCTTCGTCCACCAGTTCCTGCATGGCGTCGGTGACCCGGCTCAGTCGCTCGGAATCCATGCCCACTGATTCAGGCGTTGCCTGCTCCAGAGCAATGCCTGGTGACATTTGTGGCACCAGTTCCGGCTGGGGAGCCGGTGCGCTGGTGGATTGCGGCGCCGGACTGCAGGCCAGCAGCAGGGCCAGTGCACTGGACATAAAGGCAGATTGAAAGTGAATCTTGTAGCGAGACAACATGGCATTCCCCCGAACTTTATTATTAGAGGGGTAAAAATTGCCTATTTGGACACGCCGGTCAAGCCTTGCCACTATTATTTACGTCAGAAACCGCTTCCGGTACGACTGCCCTAATCCTGGCCCAGCACCTGCCTGATCAGGGTTAGCGCCTCGGCTTCGGAGGCCTGCTCCCGCTCATCGGCCTGCAGGGCAATCTGTGCCGCAGTGAGCACCAACTCCACCTGCTCCGGCGACTCGCCCACCGCCGCGATATTGGCCAGGGCCTTGTCGGTACCGGCTTCGGGATGGCTCATGATGGCGCCACAGATATCCCGGAACACATGTTCATACTGCTCGATGCCTAAATCGGCCAGTGACTCATGCCGCTCCTGCATCAAGGCAAAAAAACCGTCGATCTCGGATTCCGCCAGATCGCCATCCACCACGGCCACCAGCGCAAAGGCACTCAGCACCGCACGTGCCAGTTCATCATTGATTTCCTTGTCGAATCGCTGCCAGGCGGCACTGGCGTAGGCGGCTTGTTCATCGGTTGGCATGGTGTTCTCCAAAAACTGAGGCTGATTTTCCAATGTGACCTTTTGTCAAAAAATTCAGGCAGTACATTTCCCGCCACCCAGAACACAGAATCTGGCGCAATGGGGGTGATTGAGCCGCACCGGGCGCCAGGATTCGGCCAGGGTTTTGCCCAGATTGAAACGCTGGTCATAGGCCAGCAAGGTGCAGGCCTGCACGGAAAGATGATCATCGCCCTTGTGCTTCACCACCATGCGGGAGCTGGCACACATAATATCTGCCGGGTCCTTGTTGAGGATACCCCAGCAAGCCGTGGTAATTTCCGGTACGTCGGCCTTTTCATCCATCTCCGGGAACAACATCAGCTGCGCCGGATCCGAGGCATCAAGATTGATGCCCTCGGCATCGAACAACTGCTGATAGCCGCTGCGCATACTGGCCTCATCTTCCTCCCAAAAAGTGCGACCGGCCACGGCAAAGGGAATGCCACAATCGGATAACCATTTCAGGCCTTTGACAGCGGGTTTGAAAGAGCGCGGCCCCCGTTCCATGGCATGAACCTGCTCGCTGTAGTGATCCAGGGACACCCGAATTTTCAGAGCAGATCCGAAGCGCTCATGGAGGGCTTCCAGCTTGTCAGTCTCACGATGCATGGTGTTCATGGCATTGGTGAGCACCAGCACTTCAAAGCCACGCTCCAGGCATAAGTCCAGAATAGGCAGCATATCCTTGTTAAGAAAAGGCTCGCCACCGGTAAAACCGATTTCAGTGGTGCCCAGTTTTTCTTGCACTATTTCATCGAGTAATTCGCGAACCTCACTGACACTGATATAGGACAAGCGGTCATTTGTGGGCGTGGATTCGATATAACAATTCTTGCAGGACAGATTGCACTGGCTGCCGGTATTGATCCACAGGGTTTGCAAACGACGCGGGTCGACACTGGCTCTGACTTCTCCGCCTGCTGTGGTGTTCGGATCCTCAAACTTGTTGGCGGGAACTTCCAGCGCCAATGAATCGACAGCCATTCAGCTCACCTCCGGAATCAGAAACTGATGGGCGGAAGGACTGTACTGGACAAAGCGCTGCGGCGCGTAAAACTTCATGCTGACTCTCTTACAAATTGGATATACCGCTAGAAGAAAGGCTGGTGAGTAAAAAACTTTCGGCCAATATGCAATTGGCAGCCCAATCCAGTCTTCTAGCTTGATGTCCTGAAGATTACCAGATAGGCATCAGACCCGCTCGTCTATTCGTGCCGAAGCGCCTCCACCGGATCCATATCGGCGGCCCGCATACTGGGGTAGATACCGAAAATAACGCCGATCAGGGCAGAAATGGAAAAAGCGAGAAATGGCGCCAGTGGGGTGACGATGGTGGTCATGCCCCAGAACAGCGAGA
>JALEHB010000166.1 GCA_022763285.1 Pseudomonadales bacterium
ACAGTTATATCGACGCCAGCTTTGAGGATGATTTTTCCGTGCTGAGCCCCAATCACGACTTCGCCGATGATGACGGCGAAATCCAGGTTCGCAGCGGAGACAGCATCCCTGGCATACCCAAACATCAGTTCAAACTGCTGAGCCAGTATCAATTCAGTGAAGCTCTTTCTGTAGGGGTTGAGATTGTCAGCAATAGCGAGCAGCATCTCCGTGGTGACGAATCCAATCAGCTCGCGGCTGTGGATGGCTGGTCCGTGATCAATCTGCGCGGCCGCTACCGGGTCAATGAGCAGTTCGAGATCTTCGCCCAGATCCAGAATGTGCTGGATGAAGACTATGAGACCTTCGGCCTGCTGGGCGAGGAACCCGGAGAGGTGGAAGTACCAATCATCGAAGACCTGAGCGTGCCTGTGTTTCTGGGTGCAGCTGCACCGAGGGCCGGGTTTGTCGGTCTGCGTCTGCGTTTCTAGACTGGCAGGCAGCAGGATAAACTGCAGCGATTTGAATGAGAGCTCAACTCCATCTCCATACCGGTGAAACCCATGGCGGAAAAGAAAACCCGACAAACAACAGCCAGTGTGAACGACTTTATCGATGCACTGGACAATCAAAGGCGGCAGCAAGACAGTCGGGTACTGGTGCAGTTGATGCAATCCGTCTCCGGTGAACCGGCCCGGATGTGGGGCCCCAGCATCATCGGTTTCGGCGAGCATTTTTATCGCTATGCCAATGGCAAGCAAACCAGTATCTGCAAGATTGGTTTTTCACCCCGGGTCAATGCCCTGAGTTTTTATCTGGCCGGCTTCAACGGCAAGCAGGCACTGCTGGAAAAGCTAGGCAAATATCGCAGCAGCAAGGCCTGCCTCTATATCAACAAACTGGATGATGTGAATCTTGATGTACTCAGGAAAATACTCGAAGGCGCCTGGAACAAGAATGCCCCGAGCTGCTAACTGGCTGATCGGCCTGGTGCTGAATGTTTTTCTGCTCACTGCCCTGCAGGCCCAGACTCCACAGAACAAGGCCATCAGCGAGATTGCCCGCTTTGACGCCGTGCTGGATGAAACTTCCGGCATGGCCATTCACAACGGTAGCCTTTGGACCCACAACGATTCCGGCGACGAGGCCAGAATCTTTGAGCTGGATATGGATGGCAATATTCAGCGGCAGGTGCTCATCAGCAATGCCGACAATGTGGACTGGGAAGCCATGGCCACCGATGCCAACTATCTCTATATCGCCGATACCGGCAATAATGCCAATACCCGCAGCACCCTGGTCATCTATCGCATCAGCTGGTCAGCACTGAACGCTAACCAGGCAGAGGCCGAGCTGATACGTATCGATTACGGCGATTACCGGCCCGGGAATCCCCTGACCCATAACTTCGATGCCGAAGGCCTGGCGGTACGTGACGATGAGTTGTGGTTATTCAGTAAGAACCGCGGAGACGGCAATACCCGGCTCTATCGGTTTCCCAAACGGCCAGGTCACTATCGCCCTCAGCCCAGCCAGACCCTGGCGGTTGATTCCCTGGTGACCGGCGCCGATATCCATCCCCTGACCGGCGAGCTGATTCTGCTAAGCTCGCGCCGTCAAAGAGAGAACTTTATCTGGCGGGCTCCCACCTCCGAACAGGGGGTACAATGGCAAGATCTGAAACTCATCCGCATCAGTCCCGCCGATCAGTGGGAAGCCATTTACTGGGACCCGGACAATCACTGCCGCATTTTGCTCAGCCATGAAGACAATGAGCGGGGCTTCGCCGGGCTGGCTGCGATCGAGCTGCATCAGGACTGTTAAAACAAGGCGGAGATCATGGCCGACTCAATCGTTCCAGAATACAGCTACAATCAGTCCGGCAAGCACTACAACACTGGCCGACGTACCGATCCCCGCATCGCCGCCCGGCTGTGGCAGCAGCTGGACCTCAGGCAGAGTATTCTCAACATCGGCGCCGGTAGTGGCTCCTACGAACCGGCCAACTGCAGTCTGGTGGCGGTGGAACCCTCAGCCATCATGCTGGCCCAGCGCAGCCCCGGGTCGGGCCCTGCTGTGCAAGCTGTGGCTGAGCAACTCCCGTTTGCCGACCAGGCTTTCCATCAGGTGATGACCGTACTGTCCATGCATCACTGGCCAGATCAGCAGCGCGCTTTTGAGGAAATACGACGCATCGGCAGAAGCCGCTTTGTGGCTCTCAGCTGGGACCCGGACTGTGAGCCGTTCTGGCTCACCCGGGACTATTTTCCGGAAATCATCGCCATGGATCGCAAGATCTTTCCCGGGCTACAGCAGTTACAAAACTGTTTTGCCCGTGTAGAGATTGAAACCCTGCCCATTCCCGCGGATTGTGAGGATGGCTTTTTCGCAGCCTACTGGAAAAGACCCGAGGCCTATCTGGACAAACGGGTACGCGACTGCATGTCGACTTTTGCCCGAATACAGAACCCGGACAAAGGCCTGAAGCGTCTGGCCAAAGACCTGGAAAGCGGGGCCTGGCAACAGCGCAACAGTGACTTGATGCAAAGGCAGGAACTGGACGCGGGCTATCGTCTGCTGATTGCCAGACTCGATGAGGCCTGATTCAACGTCAGACCAACCATAACAGCCAGTATTCACTACTGAGGAATAGCAGACTTAACAGGACCGCAAATACCAGTGCTGCCATCTGCCGAGCTTCCGGCAAGCGCAACGATCTGGCTTCTTTGAAGTTCTCACAGGCGCGGGCTTGCATGAGCTGCCAGGCAGCCAGGGCAATCAATGCCAGTGACAGGCTTGCCAGCAGGGGGTACCAGGATTCCACAATCATAAGCCGACTCATCCAGGCGCCACTGACACCCAGAGTCAGCAATAACAGCGGGCCCAGGCAACAGACACTGGCCACTGCCGAAGTGGCCACGGCCCCCAGCAGCAAGCGCGAAGGCTGATGCTTTCCCGTAAGTCTGGCAGATTGGCTGGACGACTGCGGCCTGGTCACTGGGCGGTCTCTTGCTGCTGAAGTGAGGAGGGAAAGCCCACGTCGGTGGTAGCCTTGATCATGGCCTGAGGCTGAACTTCGGCAGCCGAGTATTCCACGAAGGCCTGTTCCAGCTCGTAGTCCACCTCCACAGATTTAACGCCTTTCAGAGCCCGGAGTGAGTTGCGCACGGCAACAATACATCCGGCTCAGGTCATGTTCTCTACATTGAGAACCACGGACTCAAGCACAGAGTCATTCTGCAGGCCTTCATCAGCCTGGGAAAATCCGGTAAAGGCCAACAACAAACTGAACAGGCCGATTAGCAGTACTGACCGGGATATCACATGGGTTTCTGACATGGTTGTTTTTTCTCGTTCTGGTGAAAAGTTGTTCCTGATACCTCAGGCACTGCCAGCACAGCAGGGGCAGCCGACGCCACCACTGGCAATAACCGATTCGGCTGCCTGGACATTCTGCTCCGCCGTGCGGCGCGTGGCGGCGATCACTGCGGCATCGCCGACTTGCGGTGCCGGAGGTTTGCTCGGAGCAAAGGCCTGGCCGAAATAGCCGGTATGAATCTGATACTGATGGTCGCCGATCTCGGTTTGCACCCGGATTGTGTTGCCGTCCAGCACCTGAACATTGGGCATACGCTCGCCGTCTATCTGCACCACAGCAGCGGCCGCGTCCGGGAGATTGGTGATTACCCAACTGGTGGCCCGCCCTGCTGCGCTGCGATCGGCGGCATAGGTTCCTATATGCAAGATGCCGGCATCCTTGTCATTCCAGGCGGAATGCACACCCAGGCTGGGATAATCCACCCCCTGCAGGGTTGGTGCCGTGTATTTATCCAGATGCTTGACCTTGAAGGCATCCATCCAGCTGCCTTCAGTGATTTCATTGATCATCTGCTGGGCGGAAGCTTGTCCACGGGGCCAGGGCTCACCATTGTTGAACCACCAACCGAATTTGTCCCCGTCTTCGCCAAACCAGCGCGGTTCGGAAAAGCGTTCGGCGGCTTCACGCATGCGCTCAACCACCACATGATCACCGAGGGATTTGGCAATGGCCATACCCTGGGCACTGGGGCGAATTTCCCGGGCGGAATCGCGCCAGCCCATGACATTGGCCACCCCATCGTAGATTTGTGTGGCCAACTCCGGTGACTGTGGCAGCAGGTAAAAGGCCGTACCGGTGCCGGCTACCGCGCCCGGGATATTGACCTTGAATTCTTCCAGGGGGTCGTAATACAGAGTCATCCATTCGATCTGTTTCTGGTCATTAATGCCCATGTAATTATCTTTCATGAACTCAACCCAGTTCTCGAAGGCGCCGTGGGCATTGGTGACTCCCAGCTGGTCCGACAGATAAATGCCCAGGCCAGCGGCGGAATTACAAAAGGGCCAGATCTTGGTGTTTTCGCAGTGGGGGCCCTCGGGACGGGAGGTGTACTGCTCATGCAAGTGCTCGACGATGCGTGGCTGGGTCCACTCAAAATGCTCGTTCTCGAAGCCGGCGATCTCCCAGGGCCGCTCCCATTTGTCATCCCCGGAGACATACTTGTAGATTGTTAACAGAAGATTCAACCAGCCCCGGAAGAACAGATTACCATCGGCGCCAATGGGATCGGGTTGCAGCCCCCAGGGCTCAACGCCATTGGCAGTCCAGCCCGGAGCATCATAGTTGCCACGGACGCGTTCAGGCCAGGCTTGATAGCCAGTGGCATTCATGGCGGTATAGTTTTCCCGGTCCGGGCTGGGACCGATAAAGGTATTCCAGTCTATTGCCGCCCAGTAGGCGGTATGACGAGTCGCCAGTTCATCCAGAATGCGGGTATAGACTTCACGCCAGGCCGGCGTCTGATCCGCCATTAACATCACTGCATAGCTGGTATCCGTCAGATCAAAGCGGGGATAGCTGAGCATGGGCGCCGTCGAGTATTGGTCCCACCAGGGATGGGGACCCTCACCGTCCACGGTCCAGTCGATTTCGCCCCGGGGTAAATTGATACCCCAGGGCCGCTCTATATTTTCGCGGTAAGCCCAATCGTCCGGGGTGGTGGCTTTCTGCCAAATAAACCGCAGCCAGCCCCGGGTGCGGTCATTGTGCTGTGGCACCGGAGCCGTTGCAGAGGGGCTTGAGGCGCAGGCGCCCAGCGCGGCGCCACCACCGACAATAGCTGAATTGCGCAGGAAGGCGCGCCGTGATGCATTATTGGCCTGACTCATGTTCCCCCTCTTACCAGATCTTTCAGTCCGGTTCACGCTGTGTGGACACAGCGTCGAGCGCTTATTGATAGCAGGCCAGGCAATACCCCACAAGCGGATACTGAAAAACTTCGGAATCCACCAATAGACAAAGCCAGACAGGCAACGAAGGACAGCACTGACCGCAAATCGGCATGCTGGGCGCTCTGGCAAGACTAGGTTGTACCCCCGCTCGCTAGAGCATTTCCCGTCCCAGAATGCCACGCCGGACCCGATGCCCGGCATCGTGCACATAGTCAGGACCAATGGATTCCAGGGTTGGCGTGCCGCTGCCTTGCATGGCGATCAGTAACTCACGATTGAGCAGGTCCAGTACCCGCTCGACACCGGCCTGGCCAAAGGCCCCCAGACCCCAGCAATAGGGCCGGCCGATACCAACCGCATCGGCTCCCAGGGCCAGGGCCTTGTAGATATCGGTACCACGACGGAAGCCGCCATCAACGATTACCGGCACCCGGCCGTTCACGGCGCTGACCACATCCGGCAGACATTCGATGCTGCCGCGACCGGTTTCCACCGCCCGGCCACCATGATTGGAGACCCATACCGCATCGGCGCCATTGGCTACGGCCAGGGCTGCATCTTCCGGGGCTTCGATGCCCTTGATGATGACATTCATATTGGTGACGTCTTTCATGCGGCCAATCACATTCCAGACCAGGGCCGGATTGTTCAGACCTACACCCTGCATATCCAGACCATCGAAAATCGGCTTCGACTGACCGGTATGACAAGTGGAGCAGACCCGGTCATCCTCACGAAACAGTTTGGACTGGGTTTCAGTATTGCGCCCGCCCGGCAAATCGATGGTGAGACACACTGAAGTGGCGCCAGCGGCTTCGGCACGGCGCAGAATGGCCTCGGTATATTCCCAACGGGTGGTGGGATAGAGCTGATGCCAGATGGGCCCGCCCCGGGCCTGCACCACATCTTCAATGGCGGTGGAGGACTGGGTGGAGAGCACCATATGATGCCCCTTGGCCGCTGCCGCCCGGGCGGTGCCCAGTTCAGCCTCGGCATGGTAGGCCCCCTGACTGCCCACCGGGCACAGGAAGATGGGCGATTGGGCTTCACTGCCGAGAATATTGACGCTGGTATCGGTCTGGCTGACATCCACCAGTCGGCGCGGCTTTATCTGAAAACGGGTAAAGCCTTCGCGATTGGCCCGCAGGGTCATGTCGCTGTCGACACCGGTGTTCAGATAACCCAGATGCGCTGGCGGGATTTTGGTGGACGCCACCGCCTCCATCTCGAAGATATTGATGACATCGCTGGGGTCTGTCAGTCGTTCCCCGAGGGTTTCTTCCACTTCCTGGGCGAAGGCGGAATAACTGCTGATTAAAGGACTGGCGGCTAAAAATTTCAGGAATTCGCGGCGGTGACTCATGCTGGATTTCTCTTGTGGTTTTTTCAAAAAACTAACTGTCCGAGGCCACCTTGTCCAGCGACTTTAGACAGGAATTGGCAAAGCGGAACGAAAATGCCAGAGGGAGAGTCGATCGAAGCACAAGGCACAGTGACAAGCAGCGAATGATGCCTGACACTGCCTCATGAGCCCGGGAATTGATACTGAGCCTGGCCTAGAGAAACTGCTCCAGCGCTACCGTTTTTCCATTCACGGTCAGTGCTGCGTCACTGAGATTCATATCCATCAGAAGTCGGCCGCCTTCTACGCGCAGATAGCCTTGCTGGACGGTAGGAT
>JALEHB010000167.1 GCA_022763285.1 Pseudomonadales bacterium
AACAGGGTGTGCTGATATTCGCCCATGACAATACCCGCCAGCGCTTTTTTGAACAGCGCAGTCGCTTTCCCCGCGCCGGTGGCAGCTTCGTTCCCCAGCAACCCCCTGCCGCCCGGCCAGTGATCAGCTTTAATGACAGTATGAGCTTTCATCTCAATGGAGAAGAAGTGCGTGCCGTTCTGGCTCCACCAGCCCATACCGATGGCGATGTCTTCGTCTATTTCCCCGAATCCGATGTATTGCATCTGGGCGATGTGTATCGCACCACCAGCTACCCCATTATCGATGTTTACAATGGTGGCACTCTGCGGGGAACCATTGCCGCCCTGGACAAGGCCATCGACCTGGCTGGGCCAGAGACCCGGATTATTCCCGGCCATGGTCTGGAAGTGGTTGGGCGTAATGAACTGATCGAGTTTCGTGACATGATTCTCGACATTCAGGGCCGGGTTCTCAGTCTGATCAGGGAAGGCAAGAAGCTGGATGAAGTGATGGCAGCCCAACCCACTGCCGACTATGACGCGCAATGGACTGATGACCCTGGCTGGGGGCCGGAAGATTTTATCCCGACCGTTTATTATCAATTGGGTGGCTCAGGTCGTCTTGCTGATCGTTAGGACACTGTTTAGCAGCAGCCAATCCGGTGGCAGCGAAATTTCTCATGCCCTGTTACAATCATCGTGAGTACAAGAGTGACAAGAGCCCCCTTTGGACCAAAAGGATGGCAGAAAAATTTCCGTGCGCCATTCGGGTCCTGAAAAAAGAGCGATTCACCGATGTTTAACCGATACCTGATTATCGATGATTTCTACAGCAATCCCGAAGAAATCCTTGAAACCGCCCTCAAGTCAGACCGGGACGCAGCAACGCCTGCCGGCCACGAGCCCGGTATGCTTACCCGCAATTTCTTCCTTGGCCAACCCCTGAGAGAGTTGTTTCAGAAACTGACTCTGGAGCCCGCGATTGTTTCCTCAGCCGAAGCCAATGGCAGGATATTGTTTAACGAGGCTAACCCCAATCCCGAGTTTCGTGTGTATTGCGATTCCAGGATGCATACCATGTGGACCGGGGTCATCTATCTTTCACCGGAGAATCCTGGTGTAGACGGAACCTGCTTCTGGCGGCACCAGAAAACCGGCCTTGACGTGGCACCCACCACCGACAAGGGACTGAACAGATTCGGTTGGGAATCATTCGAGGCGCTGGATGCTTTCATGGAGCGCGAGGGGCGTGATGAGTCACTCTGGAAAAAAACCCTGACGGTACCCTATAAATTCAACCGGCTGGTATTGTTCCGGCCCTGGCAGTTCCATAGCCATGGCCCGGGTTTCGGCGATTCCCCGGAAACCAGCAGGGTTGTACAAACCCTGTATTTTGCGACCCAGAATCCACAGCAGCAGTGGTAGCTGGCAAGCTGACAATCCCGGGCAGCATGAATGTGCCTGGACGTACTGCAGTAAAACAGGCTGCGTAATTTACTAGACAAGGAACTGAGCCTTTCAGCTCAAGGCAAGGGGCCAATCAATGCAAAACAGATTCATAATTGTTGATGATTTTTATGGTGACCCCGATGGTCTGGTAGAAGCCGCCAAAGAATCCATCAGGAAAGAGGAGCTTCCCCGGGGCGCCTATGCCGGCATCATGACCACCCAGACCTTTCTGGGCGAGCCCCTGCGGGAGGCTTTCCAGAAATTGACGCTGGAGCCTTCCATCAACTCCTCCACCAATGCCAATGGCAGAATCCGTTTTACCCAGAAGGATGACCCCTTTCATTTTCATATTCATTACGATGTGGATGTTGAAACCCGGTGGGCAGGCGTGGTCTATCTTTCAAAAGATCATCCCGACACCGAGGGTACCAATTTCTGGCGGCACAAACGCACCGGCCTGGAAATAGCCCCCAACACGGTTGAGGGCTTTGCCAAATACGGTTGGAAGAATTTCTCGGATCTGCGTGCTTTTCTGGAGACTGAAGGTCTGGACGAATCTCTCTGGGAGAAGACACTGTCCATACCTTATAAATATAACCGACTGGTGTTATTCCGGCCCTGGCTGTTGCATTCACCCGGGCCGGCATTCGGTGATTCACTGGATAATGCCAGAATTATCCAGACCCTGTTTCTCGGAAACTGATCCGGGCAATCTGGCCCTGCCAGTCACGGGGTGACTATTGACAGAACACCAGATCTCCGCGACGCACACTGATGGTTTCCCAGTCCACAGGCTCCCGATAGCCAAGCAGCAGTCGGTGGCGCGCTTCAATACTGCCTAGCAAAGCCTCACCCAATTCCAGTGCTTCTTCTGAGCGCTGCAAACTATAGTCATTCAACACTGCACGACCCAGCTCAGGCCGACCGGCTTCAAACAGGACCCGGGCACGCTCTTCGATCGCCAGCACATCCACCATGCTTTCTGCCTCAAAGGCCGTAAGTGCCTCGCTTACTTCCGGAAGGAAACGATCTGGCGCATCACAGGTGTAGTACATCAGCCGCTTGAACAGCCGCCCGGCAAACTGAGAAGCCTCCTGAATGGAGAAGTCACTGGTTACGAACCTGGTTGCTTCGCCCTTGGTGAGGTAGCGATGTTTGCGAAATTCCGGCAGCACTTCCACATTGCCCATCCACTGGGGAATAAACGGTGCCGTGACCGAGCCGGTTGGTGCCACCCAGAGTGTCAGGAAATCCGCATCGGGATGGCTCTGTTTGAGATGTGCAACCTGCCCATAGCCTGCAGGGTCACCGGCAATCAGGGGATCTCTTACGTAGCTCATCATATCACTCAGGCTTACACCGCCGTTGGCTGCATCATTGCGGGCACGGGCCTCGATCACCTGTACGCCTTCGGAACGCCCTTCTCCATTGCCGTAGATAGTATTGACATTAAACGGCTCACCGGAGGCCGGGTCATACCAACCCTGAGCCACAGCAAAGGAGATGAAGTTGTCCGAACCCATATAGTCAGGGTGAGACTGAAAATCCAGCGGTATCTCCTCAATATAGCCCGGATAGGACATGCGCACATCATTGGGCCCGAGACGCTCGGCGATCCACAGCCCCTGGCCGCCGGCAAAATTGATCACTACCCAGCCTTCATCACGATCAGCAAACATATGGGAATTACCGCCGTAGGTTGAATAATTATAGCGATCCATTAGATCGCCAATGACCTCAACTGCCTCCCTGGCGGTTCTGGCCCGTTCCATGGCTATACGTGACAGGTCGCTGTAATTGGGTCCGGTCTGCGGCTCCGGTGTCATCTGCGCCAGTTCCTCCCGGGACGGTGACCAGATGTCGCGCGCCGCCACCCCGTGCTCATTCAGGCCACCATTGGTAAGCGGTGGCGGGAAGCCCTCATAGTCGGAGTAGCTCATGCTGATGTATTTGGCAGTACGTGCTACCTGTGGTATTTGCATCAGCTCTCCGGGGTAGGTGGCCCGCTCATCAACCCCAACCGTGATCGTGCTGCCCGCGGGCCAGTCCCGGGCCGGAATTATTTCCAGCCAATGGCTGGAGACTTCCTCACCAGTGCCCCCTATCAAGACACTGCCATCCGCAGTCAGATTCTTGCCGACATAAATTCCGTAACTGGCAACGGCGGGACAGCCAAGTATCGCTGTCATTGTTGCCATCAAGATTCTCGCTGCCCTGTTCATGGTCTGACTCCTGCTGATTGACTGTTTTCGCTTCTCGCGCTTTTCACGTTTCTCTCGATTGCTGGCCATTTCAAGCTGTTCTGGCGCTGACAATACTGCGCCTGGATAAAAGCTCCCAAGATAGGCAATAGCAGCGTGACAGGCAAGCCGGCAGGTCCCGGCACCGGGAATTGACCCAAATCAAGACCTGGATTTTCAATAGTCGCAGAATGGTATTCAGCACTCGATAAAGTCAGTTCACAGAAACAAGAACCGGAGGTTCGGCATCATGATCAGGAATGAAAGCACTGGTGACAGAATTATGCGGGTAGTTCTTGGCATAGTATTGATTGGCCTGGGCGGATTCGGCTGGCTTTCCGTACCCGGGGTGGTGGCACTGGCCACAGGAATTATCGGTTTTTGCCCGCTCTACAAAGTACTGGGTATCAGCACTTGCCCGCAGACAGGAGACCACTGATGACTATAGAACATCATGATTTGCTACATGAATTTCCGGAACTTCGTGAGCGCATTCATGAGCTGAAAACCAGCGACCATCACTTCCGCAAGTTATTCGATGAATATCACGAGCTCACCAGCGAAATCGAAAACATGGAAAAGGAAACCACGCCGGTATCCACTCAGACAGAGGAAGAGGCCAAGATACGCCGGCTTCATCTTAAAGATGAACTCTACAATCTACTCACCGCCTGAACCGGTTTTTGGAGACAGTCAGGGGCCTGGCTTGCGGCCGATAAACTGAACCACATCAGCGAGGCCGGTATGATAAAGCCCTTCAATAACCTGACGTCGGTTTTCCTGCAGAAAAAGAGTATCCAGATTGGCAAACCCGGCCTAGATCTTCGCCTCGCTCATCAACATATCCGGATCTTTTGGACCTCCGGTGTCACGATTGATCTGCGCCTCGTTATAGGCTTCCAGTAATAGTAGCCCACCCGGTGTCAGACATTGTTCCAGCAGCGGATAGAGTCGTTGCCGAATCTTTGAGGGCAAGTGGGCGAATATTGAAACTACTGCACCATAGCTATCGGGCGAAGGGATGTAATCTGCCAGATCAGCCACTTCCGTGACGATGCTGACACCCCTGGATTCTGCCAGGGCACGGGCTTTTTCCAGTCCCACGGCAGAGCTGTCCACAGCAAGCACTTCAAGGCCCAGCGAAGCGAGAAAGACTCCATTGCGGCCTTCCCCTTCGGCAATACACAACACCGGTCCGCTCAGCTCCCGGGCATGTTCGGCCAGGAACTTATTGGGCTCGGTACC
>JALEHB010000168.1 GCA_022763285.1 Pseudomonadales bacterium
TATGAAAATGTCGAGTACCTGAAAACGTCCCTGGAAACAGAAGAGCTGAAGCGGAAGATCGCCAATGCCCATTTTGTCGGCATACGCTCGCGCACCCAGCTTAGCGAAGAGGTGTTTGAAGCAGCCCAGAAACTGCTGGCAGTGGGTTGTTTCTGTATTGGCACCAACCAGGTGGATCTCACCGCGGCGCTGGTCCGGGGTATTCCGGTATTCAACGCCCCCTTTTCCAATACCCGCAGTGTGGCAGAGCTGGTGATAGGACAGGCAATCTTGCTGCTGCGGGGAATTCCGGAAAAGAACGCCCTGTTGCATCGTGGCATCTGGCAAAAAGCGGCCAAGGGCTCTTTCGAAACTCGCGGTAAAAAACTCGGCATCGTCGGCTACGGCAATATTGGCTCGCAGTTAAGCGTGTTGGCCGAAGCCATGGGCATGAAGGTCTTCCTCTACGATGTGGTCACCAAACTGCCGCTGGGCAATGCCACCCAGGTGGGCAGCCTCAAGGAACTGATGCAGGAATGTGACGTCATCAGCCTGCATGTCCCGGAAACGCCGCAGACCAAAAACATGATCGGCAAGGAGCAATTTGCCTGGATGAAACCGGAAGGTATTTTCATTAATGCCTCTCGGGGCACCGTGGTAGATATTGACGCCCTCGCCCAGGCGCTGGAAGACAAACGCATCGCCGGGGCTGCCATCGATGTCTTTCCCAGTGAACCGAAATCCAATGATGAGGAATTTCATTCACCTCTGCGTCAGTTTGATAACTGCATTATTACTCCCCATGTGGGTGGCAGCACCATGGAGGCGCAGGAGAATATCGGTATTGAGGTAGCAGAAAAGCTGGCTCTGTATAGCGATAATGGCTCTTCATTTACCGCCGTTAACTTCCCTGAAGTCACCCTGCCAGCCCACCCGGGCAAGCATCGCCTCTTGCACATCCATAAAAACGTGCCAGGTGTCCTCACCGAGATTAACCGTATCTTCTCTGACACCGGCATCAATATCAGTTCACAGTATCTGCAAACCAATGAGGAAGTGGGTTATGTGGTCATGGACATCGATGAGCAATACAGTGAACTTGCGTTGGAGAAACTCAACGAAGTGAATGGCACTGTGCGCTGCCGGGTCCTGTTCTAACCGCGCAGAACCGGATTCAGTGCAGTCTCAGGACTGGATCACCTGGCTGATCAGTCCGAATATCTTTTCCCGGTATTCCTTCGATTCATTCACCATATGGTGACGGGCACCGTCTACCATGGTGATTTTGGCGGCGGGAAATTTGCTTTGTAATTGCCCAAGATTATAGCGCCAGTCCACCGTAGCATCCTCGCTTCCCTGAATGATATGGACTGCTTTGTTGCAGGGTTTGGCGGCGCGGAAGCGGCGCTGATAGTCGATCATGGCAAGCACCCAGTCGCGGGGAATACTGCGGCTTTGCAATGCATCCTGCTGGCGCAGGAACTGCAGAAATTCCTGGTCATGGGAGTTATCGGAAAAACCCCGCGGAGTAGCGGCCAGGAACCAGCGGGAGACACTGAACAGCAGGCGACTCTTGAGCCAGTGCAGTGGCCTGAGCAGGGGTGCCAGTAAAATCACCTGCTCCGC
Organism: Pseudomonadales bacterium; assembly: GCA_022763285.1. Lineage (GTDB taxonomy): Bacteria > Pseudomonadota > Gammaproteobacteria > Pseudomonadales > Pseudohongiellaceae > UBA9145. The sequence continues at coordinate 1,606 of JALEHB010000168.1, forward strand.
TTTGAAGTGCCCGGTGATTTTTCCATGCAGCAAGGCATCCAGCAGCACTGCTGCACCCGTGCTTTGGCCGATGAAATACCAGGGCCCTGCCAGGGAGTCCTTGTCAGCCTGCTGCAAGCAAGTCGTCAGAGCCTCAACATAGCGTGAGAAGCTGTCGATGCTGGCCTGCTGACCACTGGACAGTCCGTGGCCAGGCAGATCAATAATCACCACTGACAGCCCCAGATCGAGGCAATGTTGAATCAGATGGGTAAACAGCCCGGCATGATCAAAATAACCATGCAGTAGAAAGGCAGTGCCTTTCTGCTCGCTCAGGGGCAACGCAAAATACTGACAAACCAGTTGGTAGTGATCACGGGGGGCGGGAATTTCCAGCAAGCCCATGTGCTGGTGGATCGGCCTTGCCGCACTGGAAAAGTTCATCCCGTAGTGGGCGCGGTATTTGTCCAGCAAGGCGCTACCGGCAGCGGGCGCCTGACCCTGGAAGCACATGGGCTCCAGGGTGGCGCGCAGGGCATTGGCGTCCTCAATACTGAACATGCCTGTCAGCCTCAAGTCCTCTCAGGCTTCGCTTGCATGACGCCAGCCAGAGCCGATATATCAGGCTTCGGCGTAGCGGGTGGACATCTCTTCCAGTGAATAGATCTTGCCGATCTTGTCAGCGTTACCGGCGGTACCGAAGGCTTCCAGTCGAGCCTTGACAATATCCCGCATGGCGGTGATGGTGGGAGTCAGGAATTTACGCGGATCGAATTCAGATTTGTTCTCCGCCAGAAACTTGCGCACCGCACCGGTGGAGGCCAGACGCAGGTCTGTATCGATATTTACCTTGCGCACCCCATGGCGAATGCCTTCCTGAATTTCCTCAACCGGCACACCATAGGTCTCGGGAATCTCACCGCCAAACTCATTGATCACCGCCAGCCACTCCTGGGGCACCGAGGATGAACCGTGCATGACCAGATGGGTATTGGGCAGGCGGGCATGAATTTCCTTGATGCGATCAATAGCCAGCACATCACCTGTGGGCGGGCGTGAAAATTTGTAGGCCCCGTGACTGGTGCCCATGGCAATGGCCAGGGCATCGACGCCGGTGGCCTCGACAAATTGCGCCGCTTCTTCCGGATCTGTCAGCATCTGTTCCATGCTGAGTTTGCCCTCGGCGCCGATGCCGTCTTCCTCGCCAGCCATACCGGTTTCCAGGGAACCCAGACAACCGATCTCGCCTTCCACCGAGACGCCACAGGCATGGGCCATCTCTACTACCTGTCGGGTCACCCCGGCATTGTAGTCAAAGTCCATAGGCGTCTTGCCGTCTTCGCCCAGTGAGCCATCCATCATCACCGAGGAGAAGCCCAACTGGATAGAGCGCTGGCAAACTGCCGGCGAGACACCGTGATCCTGGTGCATGACGATGGGGATCTGGGGAAATTCCTCGATGGCACCCTGAATCATATGCTTGAGAAAATTGGAGCCGGCATATTTGCGTGCACCGGCAGAAGCCTGAAGAATTACCGGGCTGTTAACCGCAGCGGCGCCTTCCATGATGGCTCGCACCTGTTCCAGATTATTGACGTTGAATGCCGGTACGCCGTAGTCATTTTCTGCTGCGTGGTCCAGCA